>JBEVEQ010000321.1:0-15006 GCA_040512715.1 Paenisporosarcina sp.
GATTTACTTGTCGAAAAAGCGTTTGAACTTAGAGAACTATTCATGCTAAAGTGCCAGGCACCAAAACAATTGTGTTTGTTTAAACAAACGTGATTGTTTGAGTACCTGGCACCGTTAATTTGTTACTGAATTAAAACGTCGGAAGTCAACGAAGTGTGATTTCCAATAGCTGTTGTCAAGACTTGTAATTTCAACACCTCGTGAGCCAGCATGGATAAATTTGTTGTCCCTTATATAAACACCCATATGTGAGATACCGGAAATATATGTATCTTTGAAGAATACGAGATCTCCAATTTGAGGCTCGACTACTTTTGCTGCATCTTTATAATAACCAGCGCTACTTTTGCGGATGATATTTAAACCCGCTTCATTATGTACATAATAAATAAATCCACTACAGTCAAATCCAGTCGGTAGCTTGCCACCGGGAACATATGGTGAACCAAGAAAAGCAGGAGCAATTGATGCTAGTGATGCATAGATCGCTTGTCCATTTGCTGATATTGGAGCAGCAGTTTGTTCAGTCATCGGAATTTGAACAGGAGCTTTCTTTAAAAAGATAGCTGATTTCTTCAGCTGAGCCATTGACGAAATATGTGTCTTTTTCCAGCCTGCAGCTTCTGCAGTAGGTGTTACGATTAACCCGATAAATGACACAATCAGATATATAATAGCGAATTTTTTCAACACTCTCGGCTCCTCCATTCATTTCTTCCGTTCGATAATTAGTAATCTCATCATAGAATACGAAGAAAATTCAGTCAATAAGAAATTTCGCTATGAATTTATTGAATTTATTAGACAGATGTCGTCATTTTTTCTGAAAGTATTCCCCGGGAAATAATTCCACTTAACTTGTCGAAAAGACTTGGTAAAATAGTTATTGCTCACAACTTTATCCCTTTCATCCTAATCTTGTTCCATAGATGGAATTTCTTGTTCAATTTCCGTGTTTTAAGTTGTGAATTTTCTTACTTTCGTCATATTTACTTGCAATCCTACTAAGTCAGTACTGTATAATAAGCGACTTACACATCTTCAATAACAAAGGAGTTTTTGTATAATGAAATCACGGAATTCTCTGACTTTTGGTGAAAACATCGTTGTCGGATTAATGTTATTTGCTTTATTTCTTGGTGCTGGAAACATCATATTCCCTCCATTGCTTGGTCAACTCGCTGGCGATCATTTAGTCATCTCAATTATCGGCTTCCTTATTACTGGTGTTGGACTGCCCTTAATCGCAGTCGTCGCCATCGCAAAATCTGGAGGGGACCTCCATTCCATCGCCAGTCGAGTTCATCCGCTCTTTGGGATTATCTTTACTGTAGTCATTTATTTGGTCATTGGGCCATTGTTCGCTATTCCAAGAACGGCCACGGTAACATATGAAATCGGAGTTCTGCCTTTTTTATCGGATTCCGTCTCATCTAATAAGTGGCCACTTATTGTATTCAGCATTCTATTTTTTATTGTTACGGTCTTATTCTCCATAAATCCAACCAAGTTAGTTGATCGAATTGGTAAAATTTTGACACCAATATTGATCGCTGTCATTAGCTTATTAGCAATAAAGAGCTTTGTAACACCAATGGGTGAAATTGGTTCACCGATTGGCACCTATAAGGAAATACCATTTTTTGAGAGCTTTTTGCAAGGCTATTTAACAATGGATGTTCTTGGCGCACTTGTATTTGGAATTGTCGTTATTCAAGCTCTTCGAGATAAAGGTGTTTCTGACTCAAAAGTGTTGGTAAAAGCGACGATTACTGCAGGCGTCATTGCGGCTATTGGATTATCAATTGTTTATATTTCACTAAGCTATATTGGCGCAACTAGTTTCGAAGCGATTGGCGTACAAGATAATGGCGGTTCGATTTTGGCACTTTCATCGAATGTATTATTTGGAAGCTTTGGTAGCATTATTTTAGCAATGACGATTGGGTTTGCTTGCTTAACGACAGCGATTGGATTAGTCGCAGCAGCTGCACAATTTTTCGAAAAGCTAGTTCCATCCATTTCATATCGCAAATTCGTATTTATTTTCTCAGGTCTCAGTGCGATTTTTGCTAACGTTGGTTTAACGCAACTCATTAACTTCTCTGTTCCTGTATTATTAGCGATTTATCCACTAGCTATTGTATTGATGTTCCTGTCCTTAGTTGACAGATCATTTAATCGAGCACCCATTGTATATGCATTCGCTATGATATTCACAAGCTTTATCAGTATGTTTGATGGGTTGAAAGCAGCATCTATCACCTTCCCAGCTGTTGAAAATGTATTAGTATATTTACCACTTTACACCGAAGGAATTGGATGGTTAATTCCAGGAATTGTTGGAAGCTTAATTGGATTTATCATTTATATAATGAAAAAATCAGAATCCCAGTAAAAGGGGTTCTGATTTTTTTGGAAATAAAGATGTTCATGCACTTGCAGCTGGCTACGTCCATTTCGTTTCGCTTCTTACCTCGACATACCCGCTTCAATGCTTAACTGGAACTACGTAAGTCATCCCATAACTTGCTGAAATAGTTAATTGATATGGGCACATATAAAGATGGCCATGCAAACTAGCGTCACCGTCCGAATTGTGTGGATTGAGTGAATACTAGAATGTGACTTCTGAATCCTTGAATAATACGTGCCAATCCTTGAATGAGCCAATCGAATTGTAGAATATACATCGTGAATCCTTGAATACACCCCTCGAATCCTTGAATACATAAAAATGCTCATAATAAAACGCCTTGCAGTCTCAAAAAATTCTGCAAGGCGTTTCGTTCTATTAATATGGTTAATTAGAATAATTTTGTTGTTGGCGGTGGGTTATGGTCCGCGCGATATTGGTCTTTATCAATTTTTTCTTTAAATTGATCGTTTTTCAATTCTTGTTCGTCGTCATCGATACCACCTGAAAGGATTTCATTTTCAGTGGAATCAGTATCAAATGCGAATGCATTACCATGTCCATCTGATTCATAACCTGTTTCGAATTTTTCACTATTGATACGTGGATCTTTTTCAAAGTCGTGTTTCATATCACCTGAAGGCATCTCATTTTCCACTCTACTGAATGCTGCAGGTCCGAGATTCGGATCAGAACCTGGAGATTGGAAGCCTTCTGTTTTATGGTTATCTGTAATCGGTTCATTTGTGGTGAAATCCGCTCGTTCGTTTGCTTCATTAATTGTGGGGCGGTTTTCGCGAACCATTCGATCTTCTTGCATCGAGTGGCCGAAATGATCTGTTTCTTTCGCTAGATAAGGGCTCGTTGCAAAAGTTTCCCCTCTTTCAAAGCGATCCATTGGTTCGTCAAAACGACCATCTGTTTCATTGACTAACTCATTGTTCGATGGTGTGAAACCTTGCTCTTTAGCGTATTCACTTTGTGGTTCTTCATTATTTGATTCGAATTTATACGTACCGCGAGGTTCTTCTGCACCAAATGTTGTTGTTTCGAGAACCTCCTCTGTTACTGTTTCATCTCTCTCGGTTTCATTGAAACGAGACTCTACAAATTTTGTTCCTGAAGTTGCTGACATCTGAGGATCTTCGCTTTGCATGCGTTCTTCAAAGCCTGGCTCATTCGTTTGGACAGAGCGTTCTTCCCCGTGATAAGATTCATAGCTATTTCCTGTAGCTCCAAATGTGTCATATCCTTCTTCAAACTCATTTTGGTGATCATTTGAATCGGATACGACGTGGTCGGTGTAAAGAACAAATCCTCCGCTCGCGATATCATGAGAATACCGATTTTTTTCATCTTCTGTTAAATCTAGTTTGCGAAGACCTTCTGTAATAGCGTCTTCTCCTGTAAACCACGATTTTAATTTATCCTTAACCGTTCCCGCTTCATGTGTTGAAACTTCTGAATGTTTATTTAACGTGTGTATATGACCGTGATCTTTCGAAATGACATGAATGTCACTTTCTTTATAACCCTTTGTTGTTAAATCTTCTAATTTGTTATACAACTCTTCTTCTGTGCGAGCTACTTCTATACGACGGTTCGTTTCAAAATTCATTTTGGAACCTCCTAGTGTTTTTTGGTTTACACTTTATCTACCCCATCTGAATTTAATATTAAACACGATTCCGAATATTTAATCTCTTTGTAATAAAAAACCTTCATCCTAAAGGACAAAGGTCTCGTACATTATTTTAATTGTAAGGCTTGTGATAGATTCCCAGTGATTTGAATATCGCTGAAATTCACACCAAGTTGAACTGCTGTCATCGCAATTTCTGGACGAACACCAGATAATGTGGTGACAACTCCTACAATTTTTAACGCATCAATCAACTGGAAAATTTGCATCGCAACCATCGTATCGATCATTGTTACACCTGACAGGTCTACAAACAAATGATTAATTTGTTTTTTTGAACATTCCATTAATGTGTTTTCCAATAAATACTTTGCTCGCTGAGTATCAATATCTCCTACAACAGGCAGTAAACCTATGCCTTGGTGTAAGCGAATAACGGGTGCACTTAATTCATTAATTACCGCCTGCTGACTCGTTAAACGCCTCAAAGCAAGCACATAATGCTCTTCAATAAAACGAGAGATAACTTTTCCAAAAGCATCGACAATCATTTGCCCCCATAAAAAAGTTTCTTCAGTCGTATATCTTCCACTATTTTCATTCGAGTAAATTCTCAACATGTCCAAATACTGATTTTGCACTTTTAAAAATTCATTATAAATGAGATGGGTTGGTGTACTTAAATGTTCAGGATCCCTTGCGATTTCAAGTACCCACTTATCAAATTCTTCATAAAAGGACTCGTCTTCACGAATGAAAATACCGATTAATTTTTCATGAAAACGAAAGTTTTGATCTTTTAATTTAGCAATTACTTTTGGATTAGTTGACGCATATACACCTTCAGCGGTCGTTTTATCAATTGCAGCATACCAATCTTCAGTTAACTGTTTAGCTTTATTTAATAAGTAATCATGTAAATGCGAATTTTGATGCATAAAGTGCATGCTCCTTTTCAAATCCAAATAATTGTTCATTTCCAGTTACATCTATCTTCTATTAAGATACCTCAATTCAAAGAAATAAAACATTCATTTCATACTAAATGATATTTAGGTGCCAGGCTTCATCCGTTCTTTTAGTTTCTTTAAAATGCGTTGTCTTTTTTTCTTGAGGTTTGATTTAGATATATTCATGTGATGTGCGACTTCGTCCAGTGTGTACCCCTTTATAAATAGAAGTTGAATGAGCAGCTGGTCTGTACTTTTCAAATGGGATATAGCTTCATCGATGAATTCGTTGATGAAAGTCCTATCATCACTATCACTCATTATTCGTTCAATCACAACACTTTTAGTGGGCACTAGATTTTGTTCATTGGCAACTGATTTTTTCAATTCATCAAGCATCGTTCCGTAAATCGAGCGATAAGCATACGGAGCGAACTCTCCTCGATCTTGATCATAACGTTTCCATGCTTGCCATAATCCGACTCGGCCAGCCTGAATAAATTCTGTGTAGTTTTTGTAAATTCGTAATTTACGTATACAGGCATAAATCATTGGTTCATACTGCTCTAACACTTCTTCAAAAGTCTCCATAGGTCATTTCCTTTGGAGCGTGCACGCTTTTTTATTCCCAGGTAGTTTTAGTGTAAATGACGTTCTGCATCCTTTCGAATCACGATTCGTCACGTTTCTTGGTTAGAAACATCAAGTTTCGACCTTTAAAAAAATATCCAATCACCTGACAAATTTTCCAAAAAATATGTATTTTCTGACTTGTTAAATAACTTCTCACATGCTACATTCAAATTATTACGTTTAGGAGGTTGTCTCTTGCATACTTGTGACTCTTTACGGATTGATACAGACACGCTGGTCATCCAACCTATCTTCGAAAATGCACTAAAAACACATATTATTACCACACACGGTTCCTACACATCCTCGTTCTCACAACTAGAGCTCTTAAACCTTGCTTGTATGCGTTATTTTTCTACATATGAAGGACGTATTCAAGCCTCTCGTTTTCAAACATCTTTCCATAGAAAAACACCTTTACTAGTTGCCGAAAATGGAATTGAAGCTTTTCCAACAATGTCTCCACTTAAGCCAGATTGTATGTGGATTTTCAACCACACTTTCAAGGTTAAATTTCACACAAACAAATCAACACTACTTCAGTATGAAAATGGAATTGAAATAGTTGTAAATGCCTCTATACATACGATTGAAAAACAACGATCGAGAATGATTATGATGATTTATAAACATAAATCGCTTATACGAATTTAAAATGGATCCTTTCTGCTCATCCAAATACGAATATACAAATCGGGAATCGACACCATTCTTTTGCTAGTGGTTCAAATCTGATTAAGGCTCAGTTGGATTCCAATGGGAACATGAAAATCACATAAATAATGAGAACAACATTTGGATGTTAAACCAAGTTGTTCTCTTTTTTTATTTAAAAATACGAACATACATTCTATTTTATGGTATAATTAATGAACAATCGCTCGTTATGGACAGGCTGGTCACTTTAAGGAGAAGGGAGGTCATGCTTATGACAAATTTTGAATCCCTGAGCTTACTAATGCAGCTCGCCACTGTTATGTTTGCTGGCTTCTCAATAGCTGTCACAGTGATCATATTATTTATAAATAAAAAATAACCGTCCCCACTGGTAAGGCGAGACGGTTACTTCTATCCAACTGGACCAACCATTTCCTAATCGAAACGATTGTGGACTAGGTGTTGACCCACCTAGTCTTATTGGTATAAGTATACATCAAATCACTTGTTTACTCAAAGGGAAATTCGTTCTTATACACTACTTCTTTTTGAGAAGGGATTCTTCTAATTCTTTTGTTGGACCTGCCTTTAATTCACGGTCTCCTGCCCATTTACGGGTATCCTCTGCCGTCTCTTGGAGTGGTCTAAAAGTTAACCCTTTTGCTGTTGCTTTATCATTTTTGACAATAAAGAAGCCTTCTGGATAGGATTCAGAAATTGGCATCCAAAACGGGAATCGCCGTACGCCTAAATCATGCTGTTCTAATTCTTTATCTGAAATCCAACCTTTTTCAACTGGTTTTGGTGCAATTTCGTCTATAAAAGAATCGAAAGTTATTGGGTCAGATGCTGCGTTATATGTTCCTGTTTTTCCTTCTTCAACCATGTTGACAATCCATTTTGCCATATCACGCACATCAATCCACTGCACCATTCTTTTCGATTCAGGGCCACCAGGAAGTGCAATTGGACCAAGTTCTGTTACCTTCTTCACATAATAAGTAAAGCGATCGGTCGGGTCATTCGGTCCAACGACGATACATGGACGGATGATTAATGCTTTATTGCCAAAAGCTTGGTTGACAAGGTCTTCACACATAACTTTCAGTGGACCATACGTTTCACCTGTCACTTCATCTGTTTCAATTTTATGTGTGAATGTGGAGCTATCTTCATTTGGACGTCCTTTTTCGTAATTATCGTAAACTGAAATCGTCGAAATGAACATATAGGTCTTTGCGTGATTCATGACTGAATCCAAAATTGGACTTAAATCATTTGGTGTATAGCCACACGTATCTAAAACGGCATCCCATTTTTCATTTTCAAGCAAATGGGCATCTTTTCTCCGATCGCCTTGAATGTGACGAACTCCTTCAAATACACCTGGATTTGTTTTTCCTCTATTAAATAAAACCACTTCATGTCCTTTTTTTATGGACTCTTCAACTAAATGTCTTCCTATAAAAGATGTTCCGCCTATAACTAGTATTTTCATTGTTATCGCCTCCTCTTTTTACCTTCTTCGCCTATCGAAAAAATTCCTTTATTTCAATAGCTATGTAAATGTGACTGTTGATATTCCGAAAAACTGCTGCGCTTTCCGCGGGCAAAACCGAGCCTCCTCAGTCCAACAGGATGTTGGTCACGAAGGCGTTGCGCTCGCGAGGTGGCGTCCTTTTCCTTCCTTTATGCTTCTACGGAGTCCCGACTGTCTCGCTTTTCCGCAGGAGTCTTCGCTGTTATCTCCAAATCTCTATATAAGTAAAAAACAACAATCAAATATAAAATAGCCATTTTAATAAAGAGCAATTAACTTTTACAGTTGATTTTTTATTAGAAAAAACGGCTTGGATCCACTAGGCAACAAGCAATATTTTGTTTAACTTACACCGGATGACTTTTTAAAAAAGGTCTCCTATACCTTTCTGTGGACAGAACTAATTCACTTAGGCAGTGTCGCAGATTCACTTACTATAAAAAAACCGTATAAAAGAGACTTCATTTAAAGAAGTATGTGTGAAGTTCGCATGGTTATTTAATTACGTCACATACTAAATTTATTGCAAAAAGGGTTTTAAATTTGGGGGATTGGGTATTAGAAAAGGTAATCGAAAATAATTAGGACAAAACTCGTATTTTGTCGAATCATGTTCAGTTAGACATTATATAATGTTACACTTGGTCTTTAATAAATTGAGTAAAAAGGAGCCTTTCATGTATATTCAATGGACAACACTTCCACAACTAGACGCGCTCCGTACCTATGGACCAGACTCTCAAGAGACGACGGGCATTTTTTATGATTCGCGTGATGTCAAACCACAATCAGCCTTTTTCTGTATTATTGGTGAAGAAACAGACGGGCATTTATACATAGAAGAAGCAATTGAAAACGGAGCCACCACTATTATTGGATCCGATTTACATAAATTCGTTGCGATATATGATGCCTACCCACAAATATCTTTTATTGTGGTTCAAGATACTCGCCAAGCTCTTGCTTATACCGCTGTTGAATATTATGAGCATGCTCATGAGCAATTAATCAAGATTGGTGTGACAGGAACAAATGGTAAAACAACGGTGTCTACGTATGTTCAAGATTTATTTAACTTAGTTGGTCTTCCATGCGGACTCATGGGGACAAACGGAATCTTCACATCCAAAGAAAAATTAAATATTAAAAAGACTACACCAACGACGCCAATGTCTTCAGACCTTCACTCCACTTTTAGACATTTAGTAAATGTCGGCGATCGAGCTGCTTCTATGGAAGTATCTTCAATTGCCTTAGATCAATACCGTGTCGCAGGTTTCGAATTTGATGTTGCGATTCATACAAATATTTCTGAAGAACATATGGAATATCATAAAACTTTTTCCCATTACAAAGCATGTAAACTTCGTCTGTTTAAACAGGCGAAAGCGAGTGTCATTAATATCGACGATGAAGGTATGGGACAAGATATTTTAAATTCCATAGTTAACGATCATTTAACTTATTCTAATCAACTGGATTCGCATGCAGATTTAATTTGGACAAACATCGAGCATTTTGATGAAGGTTTAACTTTTGATTTGTATGTTGAAGATCGAAAGCATCACTTAACGGTTCCAATCTTTGGTGATTTCAACGTAGGAAACTTAGTTGCGGCTATTGGTGCAGCCTTACTTTCAGGCGTGTCACTTGAAACCATTATCTCTGTGCTACCTAAAATGACACAGGTTGAAGGCCGTTTCCAAGTAATTCATGGTCCTGATGATCGAAAAATCATTTTAGACTATGCCCACACACCGGTGGCTTTAGATGCCATTATGTCAGCAGTCAAGAAGTTACCTCATCATCGTTTAATCACGTTAATCGCAGGCGTTGGCATCCGAGACACTGCTAAAATGCCGAAAATGGCTAAAACCGCTCAAGGCAAAGCTGATGTCATCGTCGTAACTGTGGATCATCCAGGATATAATGATCCATGGACAGTTATTGATAAAGTGTTAACCGGTTTTTCAGAACCTTATTTGCAAGAAGTGCAAACCGCTCCTACACGTAAAGAAGGCGTCATAAAAGCGTTAGAAGAGAGCTTGCCTGGCGATATCGTATTGCTTACAAGCGGTTGCATTAATGGATGCCAAATTGTGAAAGGCGAATACATTCCTCACTCTGATGAAGATATCATCGAGAATTACTTTAAAAATATACAGCTACAAGCTAATTAAGAATTTTGTGAAGGATGCTATATTGAGCGTTGCGGTGCACTCTCGATTTCGCGGGGGTTATTCTAGGATTCCAAAGGTGTATTCAAGGATTGGTTAAAGGTATTCAAGCATTCGAGAGGTATATTCTAGGATTCGAGAGTCACTTTCTAAAATTCATGATTTTCACACAATTTAACGTGATTGAAACGGTGTCATTTGGCTTGCCGAATGACACGAATACCACGCTTAAATCTCCAATTCAAAACAGGTACTCACACAAATTGTGTGAGTACCTGGCACTTTATTAGTTATCTCTTATTCTTACGTTTGATTGCAGCATCAATATAAGCTTTGAATATTCGTTTCGATCCTTCGTCACCGGCCATGGCGAATTCTTCTGGGTGCCATTGGAAGCCAAAAACAAATGAGTGCTCCGTACTTTCGACGCCTTCGATGATGCCGTCTTTCGCACGAGCCACGATACGAAGTGGTTCGGTTACTTCGTGACACGCTTGATGATGATATGAATTTACTTTAAACTCCTCTTCTTGAAGCATTTCGTACATGCGGCTATCTTTTTCAACTTTTACTGGATGCGACCGATGAGTTCGTTCAGCCGTTTGCTTATGTTGCATAACTGGCTCTTCTCTCTGTGAATGGATAGATTGATACAAAGAACCACCTGTGACAACGTTTAACATGTGTAGTCCGCGACAAACTCCGATATAAGGCTTGTCAAGTTCCAACATTTTTTTTACGAGTGCATGTTCCATTGCATCGAGTCTCGGGGCAATTTTGCCTAAATGCACATGTGGATCTTGTCCGTAATAACTTGGGTCAATATCTTCCCCACCAGTTAAGAACAGAGCATCAATTTGTTCGCACAGAGCATCAATATTTTCTTCTGGGATAAGCGGGATGAGAACAGGAATTCCACCAGCTTGTGTTACGGCATTTGCATATACGTGTGGCATAAAGTAACTATGGTCATCTTGTACTTCTGCAGTAATTCCAACAATGGGTTTCATCTATATTCTCCGTTCTTTTATTAAAAATTGCCTCCTAAACATTATACCCATCTATTTTTTTTAGAAACGTATCTGTTTATTCCGATAAATATTTCTTCGACTATCTATTTAGTTCGTCTTATAAGAAGTATAATAAATTCATAATATCGTAAATCGAGGTGATGCCAAGTGAAGCTTAAAGTACAAACGATTTTCATCATTGGGATCTCGTTGGTTTTTTTCCTAGCTTTTCTTATTTTGGTGACGCGGCCTTTATTAATCAAAGATGGAATACAGCTCGATAAAATACGTATGGAAAAACAATTAGATAGTTTGGAGAATTATTTAATGGTTGAAGCAGAGCGCTTGCATCGATTATCATTTGACTGGGCCGTATGGGATGATACATACAATTTTATTGAAGGGAATCAACCAACATATATAGAATCAAATTTATTACCAAGTACATTTAAGAACCTGGAACTAGCTTATATGTTTTTTTATGATCGCAATAACCAATTCATATATGGTAAAGGTTCTGAGACAATTCCTGCTGATTTAATAACAATCATTCAACAATTAGTTGAAACCTTTGGCGAACAGGAATCAGCAATGCTAGCTAATACGCCCAAAGGTCTTGCATTTGTCGACATTAAAGAAACTTTACCGAGCTCCGGGGAAGGTGAATCAAACGGAAAAATGGTGATGATTCGGTATATTGATGAACCCTTTTTACAGACCTTACAAAATGCATTAGCTATAGAAATTGATGATATATCGATAGTTGAAAGAATAGCCTTCCCTGAACAAGACATCCGATTACTTAACAGTCATCAAATGAATGGAACAGTCTATATACCTTTAACCTCTGAAGGGAATTATGCTCAATTTGTCGTATCGCAAGATCGTGACTATTTTCTTCAAAAATCTAAAAGTATAAATGATTTATTTTTCATCTTTGTTATCATGATTTTGATATTAATTGCACTAATTTATGTATTGATGGACCGTTTAATCGTATCTCGGGTAACCAATCTTTCCATACAATTGAAGGCGATTAACAAATCCAAAGATGGCTCAAGTAGACTTTCACACAGTCGAAAGAACAAGGATGAAATCTTTCTTCTAGAACGAACTACGAATGATTTACTCGAGTCATTAGAACAATCTCATAAAGAAATTAAGAGACTTGCCTACCACGATTATTTAACTGGCCTTCCGAATCGATTTAAACTTAAACAGGAATTTGATAAAATGTTTAAAACGGATCAACAATTTTCCTTATTATTTCTAGATTTAGATGGATTCAAGAATATTAATGATGGCTACGGTCATACAATTGGTGACATGCTGCTAAAAGAGGTGGCATTACGTTTAACAACGTGCATCATCCATGATTATGTCGTGATTTCTAGATTCGGTGGAGATGAATTTATCGTTCTTGCTCAGAAACTAAATTTAAGTGAATTAGAAGATTTAGGGGAAATGTTAAATGAAGTTATTTCAGAACCGTATGAAATAAATGGCATTATTGCCCGCATAACCACGAGCATAGGTATTAGTCGAATGCCTGAAGATAGTGAAACGTTTGACCAATTGATTCAGCACGCTGATCAGGCGATGTATGAATCGAAGCGTAATGGGAAAAACCAATTTGCCTATTATTTGACACAAAAGTAAAGCCCTTCGCACGACGAAGGGCTTTTCTCTATACTCTTTGTGCGAGCCATTCTTCCATTTCATGAATAGGCAATGGTTTGGAGTAATAATAGCCTTGAATGATGTCGCAACCAATAGCTCGAACCATTTCCAGCTGTTCCTCTGTTTCTATGCCTTCTGTAATGACGCGAAGCTCCAAATCTTTAGCAAGCTCTACAATCGTTTTCACAATTGCAAAACTCTTAGGATTTTCTATGATTTCTCGAATGAAGTGGCGGTCAATTTTAATTTCTTGAATCGGAAAATGTTGCAAGTAGACAAAAGCTGAAAATCCTGTTCCAAAATCGTCGATGCTGACAGAAAAGCCTAATTGACGTAATTCTTTAATACGACTTTGAACAGATACATAATCTTCCATTGCTACATTTTCGGTTATTTCAATCATTAATTTCTCTGGATGAATCTTGTATTCGATTAAACAAGTTTCTAAAAATGATGCAAGTCGCTCATGTAAAAAGTGACGAGGAGAGATATTGACGGAAATGGTAAAATGTCCTCTTCCTTGTTCTTTCCAATTTTGAAGTTGCTTGAATGCTTGACGAATAACCCACTCGCCAATTGGAAGTATCAAACCAGTTGATTCAGCTAATGAAATGAATTCAATCGGCGTTACTAGCCCCCGCTCCGGATGATTCCAGCGAATCAAAGCTTCAAACCCCTCAACCTGATTGGTTTGGCAATTCATTTGAGGTTGATAAAACAAGGTAAACTCTTCGAAATCTAACCCTTTTCGTAAATTCATTTCCACTTGGAGATCGGATTTACTGACCTCGATCATGTCTGGAATAAATGCAGCTGTAACCCCTCGCGAGAAATATTTCCGCCCATCATTTAATGCGATTTGAGCTCTTTGCAAACATTCTTTCGCGGTTGAGCCATGGCTTGGATAATGGCTCACTCCATAGCTATAGGTCATGTACACTTCTTGGTTATCAATATTCATGGGTTTCTTTAATTCGTGAAGCTGGATTTCATAATTAGGTACCCATTTCTCATTAAAACAAACTGCGAAATGATCAAATCCAATTCTAGCTACGTGAGCGGGTTCAGGGAAAATCGTAGTTAACCGATTGGCTGTTTGCTTTAGCACCACTTCTCCACTTTCAAAACCTAATACATCTTGAATATTTGAGAATTGATCTAACTGTAAATAGGCAAAAATCATTTCTTCATCTTGTTTTAGCTCTTCATTCGCCTTCGTAATAAATGCATTTTGATTGGATAGACCTGTTAACTGGTCAATATATGCTAAATCACGTACTTGGTTTTCCGCTTCCATGCGCAATACTCGCTCGAATAAAAACGCCACTAAATCAGCTAATGTACCGACAAGGGTTTCGTCTAACTCTGTCCAAACACGCTTTGTTAAGGATTCGCAACTAAGTACACCTCCTATCCCCGAACTTAAGATGATAGGAGCGTCCAACATCGATTTGATTCCACCCACCGATTCAAAATAGGTTGGATACAACTCACTTACTCGATGATCCACACTGACGTCGTTAACAGCTAGAGCCCTTGCTCCTTTTACCGCTTGAAAATAGGTTGGAAATTCATGCATGTCCAAAAACTCAGCATTATTCGTATGTGTATTAAATCGAAGATCGTATACATTTTGAACGGTCAAAATACGATGCTCTTCGTCGAATAACCAAATGCCAATTCGCTCACAGTCGATTAAATCACTAATGGTTTCACATACACTTTGCATGCTATAAACCAATGTTTCTTTCGATATTTTACTCGATTTTGCTATTTCAAATAGTTTTGCTTGCTGGTCACGTAATTTCATTTCAAGCTCAATTGAATGCTCCAAACTTCTATGTAAACGTGGGGTTATTAAGCACATATAATCGTTCGATGGGTCTTTTCCAACCCTAATTTCATATGTTTGATCACCCATTAATAAATTGAAATTCTCGAAATCAGAAGTATGTATTTTTTGTAGAATAATCTTTTCAATTTCTTCATTTATAAACGTGCTTATCTTTCCATTATTCATTAAATTAGTCATTTCATATGTTTCAGCATTTATATGAAGTACTGTTATGGAACGCTGCATAAGACTAAGTACCTCCTAAAATCGTATCAACTATGCATCTAATATATCATCATTTGTCTGAGTATTCATTAAATATTTCGTATTTCACATGTTTTTTATTTAGTAAATAATTACAATTGTTTTAGTGTTAAACTATTTCCTAGTTTACTTTTTTTGGTGCCAGGCACCGAAACATTTTGTTTGCTTAAACATTCATGAATTTCATGAATGTTTGCGTACCT
>JBEVEQ010000027.1:0-9576 GCA_040512715.1 Paenisporosarcina sp.
AATTCTTTTCCGTCAACAGAAATCACACACAACATATTGCTGTCCATCGAGGATGAACCAGTAGGAGAAACAATGAAAGATAACCACTTCTTATTTGGAGAAAACGAAAATGATGTAGCGATAATCGAAAGGATTTTTACATCATCTTTACCTAGCTCTTTTGGAATCACAAATAATGTTTTCACATTTTTGGTTAAGTCGCTGATGTTTTGATAACCTTCCTCTATTGAGATGGTGAACAGGATTGGATGGGTCCATCCATCTGGTCGAAGGTCCGCGCTAGACGCCACGATAAAACCTTTGCCGTTTGGTTGCCATTCATAGCTACTTACGCCTAAAGCAATATTATAAAAACTCTTTAAGTCAGATATGTTTAATACGCCTCCAGATTTAAAGGCAACAATGTTTTCAGTTGGCGACCACTTAGGATTATAGCCATCATAAAATATTTTGCGGTGCTTTTTTGTTTGTATATCATAAACCCACAATTCATTTTGAGTTTGCAACTGCTCATTTATAGGTTCGACAGTCTCTTTTTGATACAGGAGCATCTTCCCATCAAAAGACCACTGGGGCGGGTAACGGTATGTAGCTTTTTTATCTGTTAGTTTTTCTATCTTGTCATTTATTTGGACCCACAAATAGTCGTCTTTAATAAATGCCACTTTTACACGTTCATCATGCACTTTTGCAGAAACAATGGACGGAAAAATTAAACATAAGATGAACAAGAAAGGAACTAATTTTGCCATTTAATCCAACACCTCTTTTTTATAGCTTTTCCTATAACCGTAATCTTACGCATACATCACTTTTATTATTTGTTTATGCCACTATTCTTGAATATGAAAATATTTACCATCTATTGATTAAGAACGTTCGTTCGGGGTATACTTTTAAAAAAGGAACATTTGTTCTGTCTAGGAGGAGTACATCATGTATGAGCAATATCCGGATCGAAAAATCGTCTGCTTAGATATGCGTAGTTTTTACGCGAGTTGTGCGGCGGCGGATGAAGGTCTAGATGTGATGAACACACCTATTGCGATTATCGGCAATCAAGAGCAGAAAGGAAGTGTGGTACTTGCTGCTTCGCCTCCATTAAAAAAAGAATTCGGTGTAAAAACGGGAAATCGTTTGTTTGAAATTCCTGATCATCCTGATATTCGAATAATTGAACCTAAAATGGGGTTTTTCGTAGATGTATCCATGGAAATTACGCGCTTACTTAGCGAATATGTGCCGAAAGAAGCAATTCATGTGTATTCAGTGGATGAAAGTTTTATCGACTTAAGTGGAACTGAGCAATTATGGGGTCCGATTGAGGAGACCATCCAGCGAATCCAAGATGATTTATTAGGTATGTTTCAGTTACCATCTGCGATGGGCATGGGACCCAATATGTTGATGTCGAAGTTGGCACTTGATATAGAAGCAAAAAAAACAGGTTTTGCGAGATGGACCTATGAAGATGTACCAGAGAAGCTGTGGCCCGTTTCACCGTTACGAGAAATGTGGGGCATTGGACCGCGAATGGAAAAAAACCTAAATGGAATGGGTATTTTTTCGGTCGGTGATTTAGCAAATGCTAATTTAGCTGATTTGGAGTCAAAGTTCGGGGTTATGGGAAATCAGCTGTACCATCATGCATGGGGAATTGATTTATCCGATTTAGGTTCTTCGATTATTGAAGGACAAATTAGTTACGGGAAAGGGCAAATCTTATTTCGTGATTACCGAAAACCCGAAGATATTCTCGCTGTTGTTCTTGAAATGACTGAAGATGTTGCTCGACGAGCGCGAGAGGCTGGAAAAGTTGGCCGTACAGTTCATTTAGGAGTCGGTTATAGTAAGGATGCATTTGGAGGTGGATTTCACCGCTCTCGGTCCATGGAAGAAGCAACGAATGACACGATGAAAATTTATAATATGTGCGTGAAATTACTGCAGGAACATTTTGAAGAACTTCCCGTCCGTCGCTTATCCGTTACATTGTCCAATCTTGAGCTCGAACATTCGATGCAACTGAGTTTATTTGACGTTCAGAAATGGCGTAAACGAAAATTGGGTGCTGCGATGGATCAGATTCGTAGCAAATATGGATCGGCCTCTCTTTTGCGTGCAGTGTCTTACACGGATGCAGGGACAGCTCGTGTGCGAGCGAGACTAATCGGAGGGCATAAAGCTGAATAAAGTGGCGTATGATTTTGCGAATTTTTTTAGGATAATCGAGTTATTTCCCAAACCGAATAAATTTCATTTCATATCTTCTCTAAATTCCGAACATTTGCTAAACTAATCTAGTCTGCAAAAAAGAAGCGGGGGAACTTGAACGTGAAAGTATTTTTAGATTTAGGGTGGTTTTTTAAAGAGAGAAAGAAACAGTATATAGTCGGTATCATTATGCTGATGTTCGTTGCGTTTTTGCAACTACTGCCACCTAAAATAATTGGTTATGTTGTCGATGAAATTCGATTAAACACTCTTACAGGTGAAACACTTCTCAAATGGATTTTGGTTTTAGCGGCGGCAGCTATTGCTATGTATGTGATTCGTTATTACTGGCGTATGATGATTTTCGGTTCGGCGATTCTCCTTGCTCGCCAATTGAGAGAAGGATTATTTCGTCACTTCACACGCATGTCACCACAGTTTTACCAAAAACGTCGAGTAGGAGATTTAATGGCTCACGCTACAAATGATTTGTCAGCTGTCCAACAAACCGCTGGAGCGGGCGTTTTAACACTAGTTGACTCAATAACTACTGGAGGATTTGTAATCGCGGCAATGGCCATTACAATCAATTGGAAACTGACACTCATCGCTCTTATTCCAATGCCAATTATGGCGTATTTAACAAACTACTATGGGAAATTGTTACATGCACGATTTCATTTCGCCCAAGAAGCTTTTTCGAGCTTAAATGATAAAGCACAAGAAAGTATTTCAGGGATCAAAGTGATTAAGACCTTTGGTCAAGAAAAAGAAGATATTCAAGACTTCGTTCAATTATCAGATGATGTGGTACAAAAAAATGTGCATGTGGCAAAGGTGGATTCTTTATTTGATCCGACGATTTCAGCCATTGTAGGGATATCTTTCTTCTTATCTATCTTTTTTGGAGCGAGATTTATTGTCGCAGATGAAATGACCATCGGTGATTTAATCGCCTTCACAGCATATCTTGGGTTGTTGGTTTGGCCAATGCTTGCATTTGGTTGGTTATTTAACATTGTGGAAAGAGGCCGTGCTTCTTACGACCGGATTCGTGCATTGCTAGCAGAACCAGCAGATATAGATGATGCAGATCATGCTTTAGATAGAAAAGCACAGGGAGACTTGGAAGTAAATATTACGGAATTCAAATTCCCGGAAGATGATCGCGCTGCTCTAAAAAATGTCCAATTTACCTTAAAACGCGGAGAAACACTTGGAATTGTCGGAAAGACGGGATCTGGAAAAACGGCCATTTTAAAATTATTACTCCGAGAATTTGAAGGCTACAATGGTGAAATTACATATGGCGGCCACTCAATTAATGACTATAAAAAAGAACGTCTTCGTTCAGCTATTGGATACGTTCCCCAAGATCATTTCTTATTCTCAACAACGGTAGCAGGTAACATTGCATTTTCAAATACAAATGCTCCCATTGAAGAGGTTTACGAAGCGGCAAAACTTGCCCATATTCATGAAGATATTCTCAAGTTTACAAATGGCTATGAAACAATCGTAGGGGAAAGAGGCGTATCTTTATCCGGAGGACAAAAGCAACGAATTTCCATTGCTCGCGCCTTAATGATGAAACCAGAATTGCTTATTTTGGATGATTCGCTATCCGCTGTAGATGCGAAGACAGAAGAAGCCATTTTAGAATCTTTAAAAGCAACACGCACGGATGAAACGACGATTATTACAGCACATCGATTAAGCGCGATTCAACATGCACATCAAATTATCGTTATGCATGAAGGAACGATTGTCGAAAAAGGCTCTCATGCAACTTTAATGGAACAAAAAGGACGATATTACGAGATGTATCAACTACAACAACTAGAAGCGCTCGTGGAAATGGGAGGAGAGGCATAATGGAACAACAGCCTAAACTCACTGGAAAAGATCAAGGTATCATTTTAAAACGACTGATTTCCTATTTAAAACCACATAAAAAAGTAGTTATTTTTGCTTTGTTTTTACTAGGATTAACTGTCGTTGGTGATGTGGTCGGTCCTATTCTAATTAAAACGTTTATTGACGATTATTTAACCATTCGAAATTTCCCTACAGGACCGCTCGTTGGACTTGCAGCTGCCTATTTATTTATTCAAATAAGTAATGTGTTCATTAGCTATTTTCAATTACTGAAATTCCAAGAGATTGCGCTGAAAATTATTCAACAAATGCGTATCGATGTCTTTACGAAGGTTCAAAATCTTGGTATGCGTTATTTTGATCAAACACCTGCAGGGAGCATTGTATCTCGTGTAACGAATGACACGGAAGCTATCAAGGATATGTTCGTCAGCGTCTTAGTAGGATTTATTCAAAGTGCCTTTTTAGTCGTTGGGGTATACGTTGCGATGTTTATCTTAAATGTTAAATTAGCACTCGTTACATTATTGCTTTTACCCATCTTATTTTTCATTATTACGACCTATCGTCGTTATAGTTCGGTATTTTATCAAGACTTGCGTGAGCGATTAAGTCAATTAAATGCCAAACTAGCAGAATCTCTGCAAGGAATGTCTATGATTCAAGCTTTCCGTCAAGAGCCAAGACTAAGAGATGAATTTAATGATATTAATGAACAACATTGGAAAGCGGGCAAGCGTAACATTAAAATGGATAGTCTGTTATTACGCCCAGCGATAGATTTGGTGTATGCACTTGCTTTGATTATGTTACTTAGCTATTTTGGGATTACGTCGTTTGATCATACGATTGAAGTAGGGGTAATTTATGTTTTCGTTACGTATATCGATCGATTCTTTGAACCCATTAATCAAGTGATGCAACGGCTGTCGATTTTCCAACAAGCGATTGTCGCGGGTTCACGTGTTTTTAAATTATTAGATGAAGAAGAATTATCACCTGCGCAAGGTAATACAAACGCTCAAATTACTGCTGGGAAAATTGAATTTAAAAATGTAACGTTTTCATATGATGGTCAAACGGATGTATTGAAAAACATCTCCTTTACTGCACAGCCAGGAGAGACCGTCGCACTTGTAGGTCATACGGGAAGCGGGAAAAGCTCGATCATCAATTTGTTGATGCGTTTTTATGAATACGAGCATGGAGAGATATTAATAGATGGTCACTCAGCGAAAGACTATCAGACAAAAGAACTGCGTGAAAAAATGGGATTAGTTTTACAAGATCCGTTTTTATTCTTCGGCGATATAGAAAGTAATATTCGGTTGCATAAGCAAAGTATGTCAGATGAAGAAGTACGTGCTGCTGCTGAATTCGTTCAAGCGGACGTATTCATCAACGCACTACCAGATGGATATAAGCAAAAGGTAACTGAAAGGGGTTCAACGTTTTCAAGCGGTCAACGTCAGCTTGTAGCATTTGCTCGAACAATGGCAACCGATCCTAAGATTTTAGTTCTTGATGAAGCAACGGCTAATATTGATACTGAAACAGAAGTGGCCATCCAATCAAGTTTGGAAAAAATGCGACAAGGTCGAACGACAATCGCAATTGCCCATCGGTTAAGTACCATTCAAGATGCGGAATTAATTTTAGTCCTTCACCAAGGAGAAATTGTTGAACGGGGCAATCACCAAGAATTATTAGCGAGTAAGGGCTTGTATCATAAGATGTATTTACTACAAAATGGCATAGTCGAAGAAAAAGTATAGGAGAACAGGACATCGATAAGGTGTCCTGTTTTTTTAACAGTATCTATTAAACGAAACTGTTGAAAGTAAGGGAAACCGCGACAAACATCTGCTCCTCTTTCTACATCGCTACGCTAGCTTCGAAACATGAAAGTGCGTTGCATCGCTGCACTGCTTCGTCGCAAAGAATAGGGTCAAACACAACCTTTGACCATAATCTGCTAAAACCCGTGATCCTGCATAGCTTCGTCGCAAAGAATTGGCCCAAACAATAAACCTTCAATTCTTTCCTGCGGAATAACGGGCTGGTAAGACCCCGCAGATAGGACAAAGGAACGAAGGCTAAGGACGCCACCTCGCGAGCGCAACAACTTCGTGACCCACATCCTGTTGGCCTGAGGTGGCTTGCTAGTTCGTCCGCGGAAAGGTAGCGAATTCCCTCTATTTTTTTATTAAAAATCAACAAAAAAATGAACATAGCCTGAAGACAAAGAAATGTCATAAACGTTATTGACGTTTTTCCTCGTATAATTTGTTACGATATGAAGAGAAACGTAAAGGAGCGACAAACATGAGTACCGATATTAATTTATTTTTGGCATTTGGAGCCGGTTTTTTAAGCTTCATTTCACCTTGTACATTGCCTTTGTATCCAGCGTTTTTGTCATATATAACTGGTATGACATTAGATGAATTGAAGACAGACCGAGGGATTTTGCAAAAACGGGGAATCTTGCATACATTATTTTTCCTTCTCGGATTTTCCTTTATTTTCATCGCGTTAGGTTTCGGAACAAATTTTGTTAATACAGCTTATATTCAGTATCAAGATTTAATTAGACAAATCGGAGCTATCTTTATTGTCATTTTTGGATTAATAATTGTGGGTGTGTTTAAGCCTGAATTTCTAATGAAGGATCGTAAAGTTCAATTTAAAAATAGACCTTCTGGATATTTAGGTACGATTTTAATTGGTATGGCATTTGCAGCAGGTTGGACGCCGTGTACTGGCCCCATTTTAGGATCTGTATTTTTACTCGGTGCAGCAAACCCTGGTTCTGGCGTTTGGTACATGCTCGCTTATGTACTTGGTTTTGCCATTCCATTCTTTGTTTTATCCTTCTTCATCACTCGTATGAATTGGATTCGAAAGCATAATATGAAAATCGTTAAAATTGGTGGATATATTATGATTGCAGTTGGGATTCTGTTATTCTTTGATGGAATGACCTACATTATTACTTTACTTGGACCATTTTTTGGTGGTTTTCAAGGCTTTTAACCCGTAAACTATAGATAGATAGTTTGGAGTGATGAGAGTGCGTAGAGTTTTGGTTGTCGATGATGCGTTATTTATGCGCGTCACTATTGGAAATATGCTTAAGGAATTACAATTTGAAGTTGTTGGTGAAGCAGAGAATGGAAAAATAGCTATAGAGAAGTATCGCGAATTACAACCTGATATTGTGACAATGGACATAACCATGCCCGTTATGTCAGGTATTGAAGCAGTTAAAGCAATTACAACTGAATTTCCAGGAGCAAAAATTGTCATAATCTCTGCGCTCGGCCAACAGCGATTATTAAAAGAAGCTCTAGAAAACGGTGCGAAAGATTTTATTACCAAGCCATTTCATCCTGTTCAATTAGAACAAGTGATGAGTAATGTAACAATGAATTTTGATGAAAAGTAAGTCAAAGAATATCGAGTCCATGAACGTGAATAGAGGAGATACAACATGTTTTTTGAACAAATTCCATCGCAGTGGTTGATTATAGGGTCTACCGTTATTGCTATCGTGATGGGTTCCATTGTCATGACAGTCAGAATGAAGGCTGCAAAAAGGCCTGCAACTGCAAAGAAGATTATTTTGCCACCACTCTTCATGTCCACTGGGGCACTTATGTTTGTCTTTGAGTATTTCCGAGTGCCACCACTGCAAATAATAGAGGCGATAGGGGTGGGGCTACTCTTTTCCACTGTTCTTATTTGGACTTCTAAGTTTGAAATAAAAGATGGATACATTTACTTAAAACAATCAAAAGCTTTTATATTTATTTTAATCGGTCTATTAATTATTCGGCTAATTGCGAAGTTAATTTTAAGTTCGACAATAGATATAGGTGAACTAAGCGGCATGTTTTGGTTATTAGCATTTGGCATGATTGTTCCATGGCGTATCGCGATGTTACTTCAGTACATTAAATTAAAAAAATCACAACTTCAGCATGCAACATAAAAGCCGACCTTTAATTCACTGGTCGGCTTTTGTTTATCATTCGAATAGATGTTCGTACGGCGACATGTCAACTTGCATCTCTTTTAGTTTTTTTCGTAAAAATTTATGGTCACGTTTCGGTGTTGCTTGAATATATCCACGGATAATATGATCTTGTTCAATAGACTTGGCGTTTTCTTCAAGAGCAATTTGTCCAACTTTTCCTGCAATCTTTTGCTTAGCAACTGGACGGAATAAATCAGGAACAGGTGTCACTAGCTCATTCAACAAGGCTTTCGCTTGTTCTCCCCATAAATGAAGTGATTTCTCCACATAATATTCTTCCCAATCCAATACGGATTTTCCATCGTCTTTAGGTAAGACTTTTAAAAATTTACGAAACATAAAGTATCCTCCGATGGCAAATAACCCACCAAGCACGAATACCCAAAAAACGATAAACCATAAAAACCATCCATCTAATGCCATGTTTCTCACCTCGAAATTCTCTCTACTCTCATTATAGAAGGTAATCGATAAAAATTCACTCTCCATATTGATTTCCCTATAATTAAATAAAGGATTTTTCTCGGTTCACGACACAAATTCGTTAGAAATGAAGAAACCTCGCTCCTTGTATTCCCAAAAACCATTCGTTAAGATGAAAAGGAGTGAAAGTGAGGCGAAAAGATGACACGATTTGTAAAATTTCTAACATGGACATTTATTAGTGCCTTTATATTGGTAGGGTGTAACTCAAATAGTTTTAAAGCAGATACAGAATGGGAAATTGACTCATTTGAACATGACTCACATAGAGGCGAAGAAATATCATTAGAAAAGTTAAAAGGACAAGTTTGGCTAGCAACATTTATTTTTACGAATTGTGAGACAGTATGTCCACCAATGACTATGAATATGAGTGAAGTACAGGAAGAATTAATTGCACAAGGCGTTGAGGATTATCAAATTGTAGCATTTAGTGTGGATCCTGAAGTTGATACACCAGAAGTTTTAGCAGAATACATTTCTAAATATAATGTGCCAGATGAATCGAAATGGCAGTTGCTAACAGGGTATGATCAAGATTATATGAGTCAATTTGCCAAAGATTCTTTTAAAGTATTTGTAATAGATGATCCGAATACAAACCAAGTCACACATGGAACGAGTTTTTATTTAGTTAACCAAGAAGGATTAGTTGTTAAAAGCTATCCAGGTATTAGCGATGTTCCAACAGAGGAAATTGCTAGTGATATGAAAGCTTTAATTGAAGATGGAAAGTAAAAGAACTGGCAAATGCCAGTTTTTTTTTTAACTATTTTTTTGTTGCTTAAGTAAATCACGAATTTCAATTAATAAAGCTTCTTTTGTGTCTATCGAAGGACTTTCTTCAATGACCTCATCTTTTTTTCGTTTGAATTTCATAAGTAATCTAACATACATGAAAATAGCAAAAGCTATAATGATAAAATCAAAAACAGATTGAATGAAATTTCCAATCATTACTT
>JBEVEQ010000092.1:0-2876 GCA_040512715.1 Paenisporosarcina sp.
ATGGGTGGGGGCGACATTAAACTCTTCTTTGTTATTGGCTGGGTGCTCGGAATGATTCCGACATTACTGACATTGTTTATTGCTGCCTTTATTGGCATGATAACAGGGTTTATTCATCTGAAAATCAGACAGACAGATAAGAAAACTCCGATACCTTTTGGGCCATCCATTGCAGCAGCTGCGATACTTGTTTATTTTTACGGAGAAGCAATACTCGATTGGTACACAAATTTGTTAATATAAGACGAAAACTTTTTTTGACGAGACGACATAAGTCTCGTCTTTTTTTATGGCCGTCGTGATAGGGTGGAGAAAAATGAGGTGACTATTATGAGGATTTCTAGAACATTTTCTAAGTTTTCTTACACACTTGCTCTTCTCCATGGCTTTTTAATTGGAGCTGTGTCCATCGGTTTATTTGCACTATTAATCCAGTGGCAAGATATTCGAAAAGTGGATACACCAGAATTAGTCACTCCTGAAGAAGAAGTACCGGTTGTGGCACCAAACGACGATGATAAAGCTGTTTTTCCTTTCTTCGCTAAACAGTATGGTGTCTTTTCAACGGCTGATGCTGCGGCAAACCTTATTCAAACTAATCCAGCTTTAGGATCTTCAGCTGTCATTTTAGCAGAGGATAAATATTATGTTTGGTCTGCGGTAAGTGTAGTAGAAGCAGAAGTCAAAACTGCTGAAAGCAAGGACTCTTTTGTAAAACCTTTTCAATTATCGGCATCAGGTTGTAAAGAAGAACATCTTAAAAATATTCCTCTTTTGCTAAGTGAAACAGATCGCGCAAAATTTTATTTTGAAGGGGTAGAGGCTAGCGTGAAGATTCCTGATGATTGGAAGACTAATATTGCCGCCATATCAACACTTTCAAAGGAAATAAATGTCGTTCGTGCACAGTTGTTATCACATTATGGAACACAAAATCAGTGTCTTAAAATACAATTTTAAGAATTGAATATTGGTTGTTTTGAAATTATCTCCTCTTTCGAATAATTTTCATTTGTCTCACTATTTTGTATGATGTCAAAAAGGAGATGTTTGATATCATATTAACTACTAAAAAACCACTCATATTAGCAAGTTCTTCACCTAGAAGATCCGAATTACTTTCAATACTCGAAGTGCCTTTTCAAGTGAAAACAATAGAGATTGATGAATCCAATATTTTTGGTGCAAATCCTGCTGAAAAAGTGTGCAATACGGCGATGGCCAAGGGTATTCAAGTTTCGAAAATATTTAAAGATTCGATTGTCATCAGTGCAGATACTATTGTTTTTATAAATGAAGAACCTCTTATTAAGCCAAAAAATAATCAGATGGCTATTCAATATTTAAAAATGCTCTCTGGAAAAACCCATTCGGTATATACAGGAGTTTCGATTTTTAATTCTGGAAAATGTTATCCATTCTATGAAAAGACAAGCGTTCAGTTTTATCCGTTATCGGATGAATGGATTCAAGCATATGTGGAAAGTGGTGAAGGGACAGATAAGGCAGGAGGATATGGCATTCAAGGTGCTGGTGGACTATTTGTTAAAGAAATGATGGGAGACTATCACAACGTAGTTGGGTTACCGATTGGAAAACTATTTAAACAGTTGCAAGCATTAAATTTAATTTCATTTGGTGAAGAGGGAGGATTATCATGACAACTGAAATCTTCCCAACATTAATGATACGAGACGTGCATGAAGCTGATCGACCACGAGAACGATTAATTAGACAAGGCGCTGAGAGTTTATCAAATCAAGAATTGATTGCTATTCTTTTGCGCACTGGTACAAAGCAAGAATCTGTACTCCATTTAGCAAACCGTGTATTGACTTATTTTGAGCAACTTCATGAACTCAAAACTGCGACGATTGAAGAGATGACTGCAGTAAAAGGAATAGGGGAAGCGAAGGGTGTTCAATTGTTGGCGGCCATAGAATTAGGGCGAAGGTTGGCTCAACAAAAAACAGACGGAAAGTTTACCGTTCGTTCACCGAAGGATGCTGCCACTTTCCTAATGACAGACATGACTTCCTTGAAACAAGAAAATTTTGTCGTTCTTTTTATGAATGTCAAGAACCAAGTACTACACAAACAGACTATTTTTATTGGTAGTCTAAATGCAAGTATTGTTCATCCTCGAGAAATCTTTCGTGAAGCCGTTAAACGCTCTGCAGCATCCATCATTTGTGCGCATAATCACCCCTCCGGCAATCCTGCACCGTCCCCCGAAGATATTGATGTGACGAAGAGATTACAAGAAGCTGGCAAAATTATGGGTATTGAATTATTGGACCATGTCATCATTGGTGACCACCAATTCATTAGTTTAAAAGAAAAGGGGTACATGTGACACTATAATTTTCTTCTTTTATCCGTTATAATGAAAGTTATGATTTCAAGTAAGCTGAGAACAACTGGCTAAGGATAGAAAGGAAGAAAATAACGTGTTTGGATTTGGAGCAAAAGATGTCGGGATTGACCTTGGCACAGCGAATACTTTGGTATTCATCAAAGGAAAAGGAATCGTTTTACGCGAACCTTCTGTAGTAGCAAAAAATACGAATAATGGTGATATTGTTGCTGTTGGTAAAGATGCAAGAAATATGATTGGTCGAACACCAGGTTCAATCGTTGCCATTCGTCCTATGAAAGATGGTGTCATTGCGGATTTTGATATTACAACAGCAATGATTCAGTATTATTTAAAAGAAGCTATGAAAGTGGCTGGTGGTTCATGGAAAAAACCTAATGTAATGATTTGTGTACCTTATGGAATTACTTCTGTTGAGCAACGTGCTGTAATTGATGCAGCTAGACAAGCTGGAGCTCGTGAGGCCGTAACAATTGAAGAACCATTTGCAGCTGCAATC
>JBEVEQ010000117.1:0-8539 GCA_040512715.1 Paenisporosarcina sp.
GAAAATCAGTCCGTGCGGTATATTCTCGAATAATTTCCAGTGTAATTGGTGTAGGATTTGCGTTCATCTTTTTTGAAGGAATATCTTATCATCCTATTGTTTTTGGTCTTATTTTATTATTATTTATTCCTACCCTTGTGTCATTAAAGTTTCAGGATGGTTTTGTATCTAGTGTAGTCATTCTCTTACATTTATTTGACGCTAAATCACTATCCCTGTCTTTATTTTGGAATGAAGCACAATTAATGGCTGTTGGATTTGGAGTGGCATTAATAGTCAATATGTATATGCCGAGTATTGAAAAGGATTTAAAGAAGTACCTCATAGAATTAGAAGCTCTTTATTCTAAAATATTTCATGAAATTGCACTTTATTTACGCAATGGAGATTCAAGTTGGGATGGAAAAGAACTAGTTCAAGTGGCAGAAGTTATTGAAAAAGGAAAAGCATTAGCTTATCAGGATGTTGAAAATCATTTGAACCGTAGAGAAAATCTTTACTACTTGTATTTTGATATGCGAGAAGAACAATTTGAAATTATTGAAAGAGTTCTTCCAAAAATTACTGCTTTACCAGTAACTATTTCTCATTCTCATCACGTAGGGGAATTTATGGAGGATTTGGCCAACCATGTGCATTCAGGAAATACAGCACATACCTTTATATCAAAGCTGGATGTTGTAAAAGAAGAATTCTCAAAAATGCCACTCCCAAAAGACCATGAAAGCTTTTTAGCAATGGCTGCTCTCTATCAATTCATTGAAGAGATGGAACAGTATTTACGTATTAAACGTAAATTTGTCGGTTTTAAAACGAAAAAAAAGACAGCTTCGAAGGAGTAAAAATCCCTTCAAAGCTGTTTTTATTAAACTTATAAGCAGTCAACCCAGTTATTAATAGTATACTTCTTCTAATTTATTCTATGTCTAGCTCCAAACGCCAGCTCACACCTAAGCTTCAGTTACTCTGGCGAAAGCAGGCTTTCGCATCGTTTCTTCCAGCCCCGGTGTGGAGCTTTTTCTTAGAAAAATAAACTTAAACCAAACAAAGCACTAGATAAAACCATCATGATAATCATTAAATAGACGATGAACTTTCGAAAGTTTGCATTACGCATACGATACAACTCCTTTAATGAACGATAGTTTAAGTTTAGTAGAAACTGAAAAAATTCACAAGAGGTAGAGTTTTCAAAAAGAAATCGGTACAATAGAGAATGGAGAAGACAGAAGGGTGTGGCTATTTTGAAAAAGGTTGATCATATTGGAATCGCCGTAAAAAATTTAGATGAAACAATCCCTTATTATACAGAAACACTCGGTTTATCAGTCTTGAAAATTGAAGAAGTCTCATCAGAATCCGTTCGCGTAGCATTTATTGATGCGGGAAACGTTAAACTAGAATTACTCGAACCAATGTCAGAAGAAAGTGCCATCCATGCTTTTATTGAGAAGAAAGGCGAAGGCATCCATCATATCGCTTTTGGTGTAGAAGGAATAGATGAGCGAATGATTGAACTTCGTGAAAAAGGTGTTCGCGTATTAAACGAACAAGCTAAAATTGGAGCGGGTGGAGCACAAGTTGCATTTTTACATCCGAAATCTTCCTTTGGCGTCTTATACGAGCTATGTGACAAAACGGGTTTAAAGGGGTAAACACATGGACATTTATGAAAAAATTAGCGAGTTATACGACCGCAAACGTGAAATAGAACTTGGCGGTGGTGATGAACGAATTGAACGACAACATGCAAAAGGAAAATTAACAGCTCGTGAGCGTATTGAATTACTTGTTGATAAAGGCACATTTGTAGAATTGAATCCGTTTATTGAACATCGCACAGTAGATTTTGGAATGGACAAGCAAAAAGGACCTGGTGAAGGTGTTGTAACCGGGTATGGAAAAGTTAATGGTCGTCCCATCTATTTATTCTCTCAAGATTTCACTGTTTTTGGAGGAGCATTAGGTGAAATGCATGCAATGAAAATTGCAAATGTGATGGACCTTGCTGCAAAAAATGGTGCACCTTTTATTGGATTAAATGATTCAGGTGGCGCTCGTATTCAAGAAGGTGTCGTTTCTTTAGATGGATATGGACATATTTTTTATCGTAATGCGATTTACTCAGGAGTTATTCCTCAAATTTCTGTCATTCTTGGACCATGTGCAGGAGGAGCAGTTTATTCACCAGCGATAACAGACTTTGTTTTTATGGTGGATGAATCGAGTCAAATGTTTATTACCGGTCCAAAAGTTATTGAAACAGTAACCGGTGAGAAGATTTCATCTGAAGATTTAGGTGGTTCTAAAGTACATAATGCCATAAGTGGTAATGCACATTTCCGTGCAAAAACAGAACAAGAAATATTACAACAAGTAAGAGATTTACTAAGTTATCTGCCTCAAAATAATGATGAAAAACCACCTAGGCATAAAGCAGATTCAAATGATGATTATCGACCAGACTTAACGGATGTCATTCCATTTGATGCGATTCGTCCTTATGATATTCGTAAAGTAATTGAACAAGTTGTGGATCAAGATTCGTTCATGGAAGTCCACAAAGAATTTGCTCGTAACATAGTGGTTGGACTTGCTCGAATCAAGGGTGAAGTTATTGGGTTAGTATGTAATCAACCGAAAGTGATGGCTGGCGGATTAGATATCGATTCATCAGATAAAGCTGCACGATTTATTCGTTTTTGCGATTCATTCAACATTCCGATTATTACCTTTGAAGATGTTACCGGGTTCTTCCCAGGGATTAAACAAGAGCATGGCGGAATTATTCGTCATGGTGCTAAAATTTTATATGCCTACTCAGAAGCAACTGTTCCTAAAATGACAGTCATTTTAAGAAAGGCTTACGGAGGAGCTTATGTGGCTTTAAACTCTAAGTCAATTGGGGCAGATTTAGTATTTTCGTGGCCGAATGCAGAGATTGCTGTGATGGGACCACAGGGTGCAGCGAACGTAATCTTTTCCCGGGAAATCGCACAAAGTGACAATCCAGAGCAAACTCGTGCGACAAAAATCGAGGAATATCGTGAAAAATTTGCAAATCCTTACGTAGCCGCTGCTAGAGGAATGGTTGATGATGTTATTGACCCTCGCGAAACTCGAATTAAGCTTATTCAAGCACTAGATATGATGCGCAATAAGAAGGAATCTCGACCAGCTAAAAAGCACGGTAATATTCCACTATAAAGGAGTTTTTCTTTTGACAAATCAACGTTTAATTGACGAATTTTTCGAGTTGGTACAAATCGACTCAGAAACGAAACATGAGCAAGTTATTGCACCCATCCTTAAATCCAAAATGGAAGCATTAGGCTTTCAAGTAATCGAAGATGATTCCGCTGCTAGAAGTGGTCACGGCGCTGGAAATTTAATTGCGACCTTAAAGGGAAATAATGCAGATGTTGACCCAATCTATTTTACATGTCATATGGACACGGTAGTTCCAGGGAAGGGTATCAAACCGGAATTACGGGAGGACGGTTATATCTACTCAGATGGAACAACCATTTTAGGTGCTGATGATAAAGCTGGAATTTCTGCCTTATTTGATATGGTAAAACGACTTAAGGAAGAATCAATCGATCATGGAGACATTCAGTTTATCATTACTTCTGGAGAAGAGAGTGGTTTAGCCGGTGCTAAGGAACTTGATGCCTCACTTATAAAAGCAAAATATGGTTTTGCCGTTGATTCTGATGGTAAGGTAGGGGGCATTGTTACCTCTGCACCTTATCAAGCTAAAATTTGGGCAACCATACGAGGGAAAACGGCTCATGCTGGGGTTGCTCCGGAGAAGGGTATTTCTGCTATTAATATTGCTGCGAAAGCCATTTCGAAAATGTCATTAGGACGTCTAGACGAAGAAACGACAGCAAATATCGGTCGCTTTGAAGGTGGAAGTGCGACGAATATTGTCTGTGATGAAGTTCATATTCTAGCTGAAGCACGTTCAATTGTGGAAGATAAGTTAACCAAACAAACAGAACATATGCAATCAATATTCGAGAAAGTTGCTTCTGATATGGGTGGCATTGCAGAAGTCACAGTGAAGCTTATGTATCCTGGCTTCCGTTTCGGTCCTGAAGAGCATGTGACAAAAGTAGCCATTCAAGCAGTGAAAAATGTGGGTAGAACCCCTTTGTTAGCAGCAAGTGGTGGAGGTAGTGATGCTAATATAATTGCTGGATTTGGCATTCCTACAGTAAACCTATCTGTTGGGTATGAAGAAATTCATACAAAAAACGAACGTATGCCTGTGGAAGAGCTTGAAAAGTTATCAGATTTATTAGTCGAGATAGTAAAAGTTTCTGCTTACAAAGCATAAAAACAACTGTGGAGGTTAGAATGTGACAAGTGTTAAAGTAGTTGTGTTCCGTTGTGGAAATGAAGATTACGCCATTTCTGTCGATCATGTTGTATCTATTGAAAAATTAGACCAAATTAACCCAATTCCACATTTACCAAACTATTTCCTAGGGTTAATGAAGATTCGAGGAGAGCTAGTTCCAATCGTAGATTTCGAACAAATTCTGTATGGTCGCAGTGCTAGCTTTGACGAACAAGTTCGCGTCATTGTTTTACAGACTGAAGATATGTTTATAGGTCTCCTAGTGCTTGAAGCAAAAGAAATTCTAGATATTGCTAATGAAGATCTAAAACAAATTGGACTTGTTAATTATTCAAAAACTCAATATTTCTCTTCAGTAGCCAATTTAGAAAATCGTGTGGTTACCATTATTGACCCAACCATATTAGTACGAACTGTGGACGGTATTAAAGAGATTCAAGCATATATGGAATCTGTAGAAGTAGAATAACCATACAAGACGCTAGGATGACCTTGCGTCTTGTTTTTTGTTACACTTAAACAAACAAAACAGTTGTTTAATAAAATGGATTTGATAAAGGATGTTGTGGATAGGTAGGAATCAGCGGAAAACCTATACGCCTGTATCGGTACGGCACTTCGTCGCAAAGATTATGACCAAACTACCTTTGGCCATAATCTTTCCTGCGGAAAAACGTGTTGGAAAGACCCCGAAGTGAGAACAAAGGAACGAAGGTTAAGAACGCCACCTTATGCAGCGACGCCTTCGTGACTAACATCCTGTTAGCCCGAGGAGGCTTGCCAGTTCGTCCGCGGGAAGGGAGCAGATTCCCTCTTTTATTGATATAAATCAAAAGTAAAAGATAACAGAGCCTTTATAATAAATACATATGTATTAAGATTAATGAAAAAACGGAGAGGCGAATGTCAATGACTATTGAAAAACAACCGACATCTCGAGTCATCCTCCATATCGATATGAATTCTTTTTATGCATCGGTTGAACAATCCTATGATCCTTCTTTAAAAGGAAAGGCTATTGCGATTGCCGGAAACCCAAAAGAAAGACGAGGCATTCTCGTCACTTGTTCATATGAAGCAAGAGCAAGAGGCGTTTATACCACAATGAGTGTTTGGGAAGCTAAAAGGAAGTGTCCAGAACTCATTTTATTACCTCCGAACTTTGAACGATATCGAATCGCATCCAAAGCCATGTTTGATTTATTACGTTCTTATACCCACTTAGTTGAACCTGTGTCCATCGATGAAGGATATGTCGATTTATCGTTAAATGAACGTCCTATGACGATAGTAGAAATTGCGAACGAGATACAGCAACGCTTGTTAACGGAGCTCGATTTACCTTGTTCTATTGGTATTGCACCTAATAAGTTTTTGGCTAAAACGGCTTCGAATCTGAAGAAACCGATGGGAATTACGGTTTTAAGAAAACGCGATATTGATAAACTACTTTGGCCACTACCTGTAATCGAAATGCATGGAGTGGGGGAAAGTACCGCCAAGAAATTAAATAGTATTGACTTACAGACAATTGGTGATATTGCTAATGCTGAAGAAGGATTATTAAAAGAAGCATTAGGGAAGAATGGAAGTCGATTGAAAAATCGGGCAAATGGAATTGACCATCGTGCTGTTGATCCGGATTCTGTATATGATACAAAAAGTGTAGGTAACTCTACAACCTTGCCAAGTGACGAAACTGATTTAAGGGAATTGAAAAAAGTGATAAAACGATTAAGTGATAAGGTCGCGAGTCGTTTAGAAGCCAAAAGACTTGCAGGACCTACTGTTTCGATTCAAATACGCGATGCAGATTGGCGCAATTCTTCGCGTAGTCAATCGTTTAGAAATCTAGTGTATGAAAAGAACCAACTGTTTGAAATTGCATGGTCTTTATTTTCAAAAAACTGGGATGGACAACCAATTCGACTATTAGGAGTAACGGTGAGTAATGTTGTCGATCGAATAGATTTTACAGAACAGTTATCCATCTATAATTTTGAAGAGCATGCAAAAGAAGAACCAATATTAAAGTTAGTAGAAACACTCCAAATCAAATTTGGTAAAGATATGATTTCTAGAGGACAGACTCAAGTAAGGAAACCGACTTTTGAGTCAAAAACAAGTTTTAGCAAAGATTTTTTAGATGATCATAAAGATAGGGAGAACAAGTGATATGGAGTTGCAATTTTTAGGAACTGGAGCAGGAATGCCTTCCAAACAGCGAAATACGAGTGCTCTTGTCTTGAAACTCATGCAAGAGAGAGGGACTTTTTGGTTATTTGATTGTGGAGAAGCCACACAGCATCAAATGCTCTATACTACATTGAAGCCTAGAAAACTTGAAAAAATATTTATTACACATATGCATGGAGACCATATCTTTGGTCTACCCGGATTATTAGGTTCAAGGTCTTTTTTAGATGGAAAGGAAGCTCTAACGATTTATGGACCCAAAGGAATTCAAGAATGGATTCAGTCTACTCTTCGCTTATCACGTACGTTTTTACAATATCCATTACACATTAAAGAAATAGACGAAGGCATTATTTTTGAAGATGAATTATTTAGCGTAGAGGCTAAGAAATTAGATCATGTTATTCCTTGTTTTGGTTATCGTATCTTACAAAAACCTCTTCCTCCAGTTCTTTTGATTGATAAAGCATTACGATTAGGTGTCCCTAAAGGTCCATTGTTATCTAAATTAAAAAAGGGACAGGATGTCATTTTAGAAAATGGAGAAACTGTTCATAGTCAAGATGTGACAACCGAACCGATTAAAGGATTTTCTTTAGCTGTCTTAGGGGATACCAGATACTGTCAGGCTGCAATTGACTTAAGCCAGGATGTAGATGTTGTCATACACGAAGCAACCTTTGATGCAGGCACTGAAGAGTTGGCCAAGCCATATGGTCATTCAACTGTAACAGAAGCGGCGAAAGTAGCTAAAGAGGGTAATGCAAAATATCTAATCATGAATCATTTGAGTGCAAGATTTTTACCACACGAAGCAGAACAATTACGACTTCAAGGCCTTCAAGAGTTTCCATCGATTTTTGTAGCAGAGGATCTTATGGAATTTGAGATGAAACAAGGTGAATTAAATCTTCTTAAAAAATAGGCGTACCTCAAACTAATCGTTTGGATACGCCTTTTTGTTATTTCTTTTTCCTTCTGTATAAATCCATCGATTTGTAACCTTTTGCTAAAACAGTTCCCATTTCCTCAAATCTTTTTTCTTGCGTCTCTATTCGCTTCGCACTGTAAATATAACGGGCCCAGTCTTTTTGATAACCATATGTTAAATTAGTATATGCTTTTAGCAACTCAGAATTATTCACTAGGATTTTCTTAATCGTCTCAACAAAAGGTATGTAATCATCCACACATTGACTGCTTTTTTGTGTTGTGGATTTCTTCACTTCATTCTTTATTGATTTCAAACCGATAATTGTAAACACGTCATTTAAGCTAACCATTTTTGAAAATTTTAAATTACTGTTTTGAACATAGCCTTCTTTACTTGGATCCATATAGTCAAAAAAGCGATCTCTATCAATAAATTCTTCATATGTTGGATTGTTCTTTTTGGGATATGCGAAGTAAACAAATCCATTAGGCCCTACTAGCTGTTTATCGATTAACATTTCTATATAACTAAGAAATTCCTCAATCGTGTAAATGAAAACAAAAACGAATTGATACTGATCTTTAATAATTTCTATATCCATCTCTAACTCATTAAAGTCAGTTACATCATCAGGTTTAGCTAAAATTAGTTTTGTAGAAAACTTTTGTATATTTAATTTATCTACGATGCTTCTTTCAGAATTCATTCGGGTTTCGCCCCTTACTTTTTCTCTAATCATAAATAAATGTGCATATAATATCAATGAATAGTCAAATAAGGAAGGATTTTACATGAATAATCTTGAATTGTAGTTACAGTAGAACATTATTTATGATTTAGTGGAGGGTAAATCATAAATGATGGGGTATTTTTATTGTAATCGCGTACTTACCAATATTTTTAGAAAAAGAAGCACTTGCCATGATACACATAATTATATTATGTCAACTCATTTAATATTTGTTTTTTTAGGGAGTGAAACATTTGAAGTTGGGGTTAAAACGAGACGAAGTAAAACTCGTTCCTTTTGAAGAAGAATG
>JBEVEQ010000169.1:0-13204 GCA_040512715.1 Paenisporosarcina sp.
AGCTTCGAAACATGAAAAGGCGTTGCATCGCTTTGCTAGCTTCGAAATATGAAAGAACGCTGCATCGCTACGCTAGCTACGAAACATGAAGTTGCATTGTAACGAAAAACAACAATATTGTTTAACAGAGATTAATATTAATAATCATGAAACATTAAACACTAAAAGTTAACAGAGCAATTTAGAAAAGAGGATTTCTATGTCGTTGTTACAACAAAATGATATTAGCCAACTAATTGATGGGAAAAGGGTCATCACAAAAAAGCCTGAACTTCTAGCTCCTGCAGGTGATTTAGAAAAATTGAAAATAGCAGTTCATTATGGGGCAGATGCGGTATTTATTGGCGGTCGTGAATTTGGATTGCGTTCAAATGCTGGTAATTTTTCCATTGATGAAATGCGTCAAGCAGTTGACTTTGCTACCCCTTATGGAGCGAAGATATATGTAACGACCAATATTTTTGCCCACAATGAAAACATGTTTGGATTAGCTGACTATTTAAAAGAAATCGAGTCTGCAGGTGTCACGGGTATAATTGTTGCTGACCCGTTGATTATAGAAACTTGTCGCAAGGAAGCACCTCAACTTGAAATTCACTTAAGTACGCAGCAATCACTTTCTAACTGGAAAGCGGTTGAATATTGGAAAAATGAAGGACTTCATCGAGTCGTACTTGCCCGAGAAACAAGTGGCGATGAAATTCAAGAAATGAAAGAAAAAGTGGATATCGAAATTGAAGCATTTATTCATGGAGCTATGTGTATCGCTTACAGTGGACGTTGTACTTTGTCTAATCATATGACAGCTCGTGATTCAAATCGAGGTGGATGTTGCCAGTCCTGTCGATGGGATTATGATTTATATACTGTTCAAGATGGAAAAGAAGAAGCTTTATTCGTTGAAACGGACGCACCGTTTGCCATGAGTCCAAAAGATTTAAAGTTAGTTGAATCGATTCCAAGAATGATTGAGCTAGGGATCGACTCCTTAAAAATTGAGGGACGGATGAAATCCATTCATTATGTCGCAACTGTGGTTAGTGTATACAGAAAAGTCATTGATGCCTATTGTGCAGATCCAGATAATTTTACTATTAGACGCGAATGGCTTGAGGAATTAGACAAGTGCGCTAATCGTGATTCAGCATCGGCTTTCTTCGAAGGTGAACCAGGGTTTGAAGAACAAATGTTTGGTGTTCATGGAAGAAAGACGTCAACAGATTTTATTGGACTAGTATTAAATTACAATCAAGACACAAAAATGGTCACATTGCAGCAACGCAATTATTTCGAAGTGGGTCATGAAGTTGAATTTTTCGGTCCCGATATAGATAATATGCGAATGACAATTACTGAATTATGGGATGAAAAAGGTCGTCCACTGGATGTTGCTAGACACCCAAAACAAATCGTTCAATTTAAATCAGACATTCCTGTTTACCCAAATAATTTGATGCGAAGGGAGATTATCAGATGAATCATAAACGTCCAGTTGTCATCGGAATTGCAGGAGGATCTGGTTCCGGTAAAACCAGCGTTACAAACGCTATCTACGAAGTATATAAAGAGCATGCTGTAGTCGTGATCGAGCAGGATTATTATTACAAAAATCAAAGTCATTTAGAGTTTGAACAACGCTTAAAAACAAATTATGATCATCCTTTAGCATTTGATACGGATTTGTTAATTGAACACATACACCAGTTGCTAAATAGACAAGCAATTAAAAAGCCTGTATATGATTATGCTTTGCATACTCGAGCAAAAGAAAGTATAATCGTTGAACCACAGGACGTTATTATTCTCGAAGGTATTTTAGTTTTGGAAGATGAGCGACTACGTCAATTAATGGATATTAAATTATTTGTTGATACGGATTCTGATTTACGCATCATTAGACGTATATTAAGAGATATTAATGAACGTGGGCGTTCGATTGAATCAGTCGTGGAACAATACTTGTCCGTTGTTCGTCCTATGCACAACCAATTCATCGAACCTACGAAAAGATATGCAGATATTATCATCCCTGAAGGTGGACAAAACGAGGTTGCAATTGATTTAATGGTTACAAAAATTAAAACTATTCTTGAATCTGATATCATTGTGTAATATGATATTCAAAGACTGACAATATTATCTAAAAATTGTGTCGTATATCCAAGCACCAGTCGGCATAATATTTTTAAGAGGATGCAAGTAGTTGAAGGAGTGAAATACATTGTCTACAGAAAAACAATATCCAATGACAGTAGCGGGGAAAAAGAAATTATCTGATGAACTTGAGTTCCTTAAAACGGTTAAACGTAAAGAAGTAGTAGAACGTATTAAAATTGCCCGTAGTTTTGGGGATTTGTCTGAGAACTCAGAGTACGATTCTGCGAAAGAGGACCAAGCCTTTGTGGAAGGACGTATTTCAACTTTAGAATCTATGATTCGCAATGCAGTCATAATCGAAGAAGATGAAAAAAATAACGATATCGTCTCCCTTGGGAAAACGGTTTCATTTGTAGAGATTCCAGATGGCGATAAAGAAACTTATACTATCGTCGGCTCTGCTGAAGCGGATCCAATTGAAGGACTAATTTCAAATGATTCACCAATTGCAAAAAGTTTAATTGGGCGCTCTGTGGGAGACCAAGTAAAAGTATTAACACCTGGTGGAGAAATGGACGTTAAAATCGTTTCAATTAATTAAAAGAGTTTGAAATCCACTCCTATCAAGTTGGGAGTGGTTTTTCTATACATGCCAAATGGAAATGTGAATCCTATCCATATCTTAATTTGATTCAAATGAAACCTATTTTTAATATAATCGTCTAACTTGTCATTATAAAATGTGGTAGGATTTTTAAGGTTGCTAACTTAAAAAGTTAATCATTCATGAGATGTGTAAATGATATTGAAATGTAATGAAGGAGGAATATTTTATGGCAGAAACACAACGTCGGTATTCATCGAGAAACAATCGACCTAACAAAGCAGGTAATATGAATAAAATATTAAATGCATTAATAGCTTTTGTAGTGGTTTTAATTGTGATTACAGCGGGAGTTATCTTTTTAGGAAACGATTCTCCAGAAAAGGCTGGTTCAGCAAAAAATGAAGAAACTGAGAGTAAAGCAGAAGTGGATACAGACTCAAATGTAGATGATACTACGGAATCCCAAGAAACTAATTCGGATGAAGAAACTGAAGAAGATGCTACAGAAGGTTTAACTACTGAAGAAGTTGAACCAACTGATGAAGAGGAAGCTTCTGAAGATAGTTCAGTGGATTCTAATGAAGATACATCAGTAGAAGGCGGCTCAGTTACCTCTACACCATCAGACGATCCTTTGGTTGCTGAAACTATTGTGAATACAGATTGGCAACCCGTGAAGACGTCACAGACGGGTCCACACACTTCCGTATACGAGAAGGGTCATGTAGATTGGGATGAAAAAGTTCAGGCTTTATCTTATACCACTGGATTAGCTAGCAATAATATGATTATTTGGAAACTCAAAAATGGTGGAAGTCCCCAAAAATCTATTGGAGTGGTTTCTTCTAACGATAAACAAGAAAAATATCGAGTATATTTACAATGGGTGGACGGCCAAGGTTGGAAACCTGAAAAAATGGAAACTTTAAAAACATTAGAAGGCGCCTATTGACATTCGGCGCCTCTTTTATTATTTTTAGGGAAGTGTTTTGATTAGAAAAGCTGAAAGTGACATTCTAGTTCGACGCCGACGTTAGTAGAAACGATGCGAAAGTTTTACTTTCGCAAAAGTTGAAAGGCTTAAATCCCGACATCGTGTAGGGTCGCCTTCATGACCCACATCTTTTGGACCTCGAGCTGGCACTTGAAGCTAAACATAGAATTTCCTTTGAGAAGGAAAATATTATTCTGTGTTTGAATTTAGAAAAGAGGCGAATTAATTATGAAAATTGCCGTTATTGGTGCAATGGAACAAGAAGTTGAAGCGTTAAGATTAGCGATCGAGGATGCTCAGACAGAAATCATTGCTAAAAGTGAATATACAGTAGGTAAATATGCAGGACATGATGTTATTCTTCTAAAAAGTGGAATAGGAAAAGTAAATGCAGCTATGTCTACATCCATTTTGCTTGAAAAATACAGTCCGGATATCGTCATTAATACTGGTTCTGCGGGTGGATTTGATACGTCATTAGAAGTTGGTGCAATTGTTATCTCCGATGAAGTACGTCACCATGATGTAGACGTTACGGCTTTCGGATATGAAATGGGACAAGTACCAAATCTTCCTGCAGCTTTTCAATCAGACGAAAAACTGCGTAAATTAGCGGAAGAGACGGTTAGAGAATTAAGTGAACACCAATATGCTATAGGCTTAATAGCTACAGGTGACTCGTTCATGAGTGATTCAGAAAGAGTAGAATTGGTTCGTGGAAATTTCCCTCAAATGAAAGCTGCGGAAATGGAAGCTGCTGCTGTTGCTCAAGTTTGTTACCAGTTTGAAGTTCCTTTTGTCATTATTCGTTCACTTTCAGATATTGCTGGGAAAGAATCAAGTATAAGTTTTGAAGAATTTTTGCCAACCGCTGCTAAACATTCTACACAAATTGTTTTAAGACTAATTGCGAAGTTATAGGCAATATTCCTGTTTAAAATGACTCAGGTTGATTGGAGGCTCTTTCGATATCGAGTGAATCGAAAGAGTTTTTTTCATGGGTGAAAAGTTGATACAACTTGACCAATGCTCGCTTCTCTATTCGAGAAACGTAACTTCTTGAAATATTTAATTGTTTTGCAATCTGCTTTTGAGTCATGGGTTCAAACGATTTTAATCCATACCTTCTTTCAAGAATTTCAAGTTCACGTTTTTCTAATTTTTCTAGATGACGATACAGCCGAGTCATTTGTTCTTTTTGTTCTATGGTTTGTTGGGCGGTGTCTTCATTTGTTTGAAGTAGGTCTGTAATTTGTAATGAATGACCATCCTTATCTGTTCCAATGGGTTCATAGAGGGACACGTCTTTTTGAACTTTTTTCTGTGATCTTAAGTGCATAAGAATTTCATTTTCAATACATCTTGCAGCATAGGTAGCTAGGCGCGTTTTTTTATCTGGTGTATAACTTGCTACTGCCTTCATTAGCCCAATGGTTCCTATAGAAATAAAGTCATCGAGTTGTTCGTGTTTAGGATGAAATTTTTTGACGATATGGGCAACGAGTCGCATATTTCTTTCAATTAATTCATGTTTCGCATCTTCGTCACCCTGTAAGCATAAGTGAACATAATGCGCTTCCTCTTCCCGACTAAGAGGTTTCCGAAATGCCTGCCCCTTTAAATAACCAATTACAGCGGGAATTTCAATCCACAATTGAAGGATCGCCGTAAATATACCACTCATGATGAATCGCACCTCCATGTCGTCTTTTGTCACTATATGTTTACAATAAGAAATCCATGAAAAAAACGACCGCATAAGCGATCGTTAAACTTTTCTTAATGTAAATGTACTAATCATGAGTATGGCTAATATGACCGTCAAGAACATATAAAAGACAGGTGGGAAAACTGACAATCCAAAATATGAAAGCGTTAATATGGTTCCTGCTGCAGTGATTGGTAATCCTGTGAAATAACCATTAGATTCCATTACATTAAATCTAGCTAGCCTAAATGCTCCACTAGCAATATAAATAATAGCAATAATCATTCCAACTGTTCCAAATTCAAATAAATCGACCATGTAAATGAGTATGGCTGGTGCAACTCCAAATGAAATGATATCACTCATTGAATCAAGTTGTTTACCTAATTCGGATTCTTGTCCTAATTTTCGGGCTACCATCCCATCAAAACGATCGAGTAAAGCTGCAATAAAGATAAACAGGACGCTATAGCTATATGATTCGTTTAAAGTTGCCATTATGGCAGCTCCCCCAAACGATAAATTACCAATGGTAATCATATTAGCTGCATGAGCTTTCATTTTTTTGATTGTGTGATCCAATCGTTGAAATAAAAACAATGGACAACACTCCTTTGCTTATAAGCTATTTAACTATTATACTTCGTTCATATCAAAAAAGGTAGAGCATATTTCGAAGGGGATGATCAATATGAGACAGAAGGTATACCAATTACTTATTGAACTAACAAATGGCAAGACAACTTCGAAGATGTTGCAGAGTGTCACAACTTCCAAATGGAGTCGAAGATTAGTACCATCTTATATTCGTACATACGGAATTAATACGAAAGAAGTTTCAAAACCAATTGATTCTTTTGAATCTCTTCATGATTTTTTTATTCGACAATTAAATCACCAGTATCGTCCAATTGATCAGGATAAAGAATCAATCGTGAGTCCAGTCGATGCTAAAGTAGAATCAATGGGTGAGATAACAGATCAAGGGAACTTTACAGTTAAAGGCAAATTATATACCGTTGCTGAATTATTAGGGTTCAAAGAGTATGCCGCCATGTATGAAGGTGGGAATTATGTTGTTTTTTATTTAAGTCCAGCAGATTATCATCGAATACACAGTCCGGTAGATGGACATCTAAAAAAGCAATATGTACTAGGTGCAAAATCTTACCCAGTGAATCAAACAGGACTTACTTTAGGAAAATCCCCAATAAGTGGTAACTATAGACAAGTGTCACATGTGGTGTGTGCAAATCAAAAAAAATGTGCTGTTGTAAAAGTAGGGGCTATGTTTGTAAACTCCATACAATTGACAAATACTTCAAGAGAATGGATTAAGGGAGAAGAAGTCGGCTTTTTTACTTTCGGATCAACAGTTGTATTACTTTTTGAAAAGGATGCAATTTCATTTGAATCTGATTTGCAACCTAATCATCGTATCCGAATGGGTGAGAAAATCGGTAGTATGTTATAATGATAAACAGAAAATTAGCTTGAACGGAGAGTGTCAAGGTGTACCAAAATTTTTTACCAAGTGAATTTGTGAGAAGTGTATTTCATATTTCTCCCGAACATTTAAAAACAAAAGGAATCCGTGGAATTATTACAGATTTAGATAATACGCTAGTCGAATGGGATCGACCCGATGCAACACCAAAATTGGTCGAATGGTTGAAGTCCATGAAAGACGTAGGTATTCAAGTAACAATTGTGTCAAATAATAATGAATTAAGAGTCCAATCATTTGCAGATCCTCTAGGTATTCCATTTATTTATAAAGCTAGAAAACCGATGGGTAAAGCATTCCGTAAAGCTTTGCATATCATGAGTGTAAAAAAAGAAGAAGTTGTGGTAATCGGAGACCAGTTGTTAACAGATGTTGTTGGCGGTAATCGAATGAAATTACATACCATTTTAGTTTTACCTGTAGCGAGTTCAGACGGCTTTTTCACTCGTTTTAATCGTTTAGTAGAACGACGGATTTTTAGTTCATTAAAAAGAAGAGGGTATGTAACATGGGAGGAAGAAGTTTGACAAATCAGCCAATATGTATAGGATGCGGTACAGTAATTCAAATTGAAAATCCGAAAGAACCTGGTTATGCTCCACCGTCATCTTTAGAAAAAGAAGCGGTGATTTGTCAGCGTTGTTTTCGGTTAAAAAATTATAATGAAATTCAACCTGTTTCACTAACAGATGATGATTTTTTAAGAATTTTAAATAGCTTAGGAAAAGAACAAGGACTTATCGTGAAAATCGTAGATATATTTGATTTTAATGGTAGTTGGTTACCTGGGTTGCATCGCTTTGTAGGAAATAATCCAATTTTGCTCGTGGCAAATAAAGTAGATTTATTGCCGAAATCCGTTAAAAAGAATCGCGTGATTCATTGGTTAAAACAAGAAGCGAAAAAACTTGGCCTTAATCCAATCGATGTTCTTTTAGTCAGTGCTCATAAAGGGACAGGCATGACGGAGGCAATGGAAGCCATTGATCAGTACCGTAATGGTAAGGATGCTTATGTTGTGGGTTGTACGAATGTAGGGAAATCTACATTTATCAATCGCATTATTAAACAAGTTACTGGAGAAAAAGAAGAAGTGATAACTACTTCTCATTTCCCAGGAACAACACTTGATCTTATCGAAATTCCATTAGATGATGACCAGGCATTATTTGATACACCTGGTATTATTAATCATCATCAAATGGCACATTTCTTAGATTCTTCTGAGCTGAAATGGATTACACCTAAAAAAGAAATCAAGCCAAAAATATTCCAAATGAATGCTGAGCAAACCTTATTTTTAGGTGGATTAGCTAGGTTTGATTTCATTCAAGGAGAGCGTTCATCCTTTACGATTCACATTTCAAATGATTTAACCATTCACCGCACGAAACTTGAAAATGCTGATGAATTATATGCAAATCATCTAGGTGGTATGCTCGCACCTCCATCAGCTGAGTTTAAAGAAAATTTCCCTCCATTAGTTCGACATGAGTTTTCGATTAAAGAAGGAAAAACAGATATTGTTTTTTCAGGTTTAGGTTGGATTACGATTAATAAACCTAACGTAGTCATTGCAGCTTATGCACCCAAAGGGGTAGAAATTCAATTGAGACCTTCATTAATTTAGGAGGAATGATCAAGTGAAAAAGTGGTATGCAGTTATTGGAGATCCTATATCTCACTCACTATCCCCTCAGATGCATAGTAAATGGTTTGAAGCTCTCAATATGAATGCAACCTATATTCCAATTCATGTTCCAAAAGAGCAACTGCACCAATCAATTAATGCGTTAAGGCTTTTAGGCGTAAGTGGTTGGAATGTAACAATTCCTCATAAAGAGACCATCATTCCATTATTAGATCGTTTGTCAGAATCCGCTAAATGGATGGGAGCTGTCAATACGGTCGTTGTTGAAAAAGATGGAACCTTGACTGGTCATAATACAGATGGTGAAGGTTTCGTGAGTTCTTTAGAAGAAATGGTCGGACACCATTTAAAAGAATTGCAGGTATTAATTATTGGTGCGGGTGGGGCTGCAAGAGGTATTGCTTTTTCTTTAAAAGCAGCTGGTTACGAGAGTATATCTTTTACGAATCGAACGCTTACAACTGCAGAAAAACTAGTTAAAGAAGTTGGTGGGTATAAAGCTTTAACCATTCAGAGTGCCGAGGAAAGCCTTAACGATTTCCAATTAATCATCCAAACAACCCCGTTAGGAATGAAGAGTGCCGAAAATATCTTACCCATTTCACTGGATTTACTAAATCCCTCAGCAATTGTAGCAGATATTGTGTATAATCCATTATTGACGCCTTTTTTATTACAAGCTGAAAAAAAAGGGGCTAAGATTGTGAATGGACTGGGAATGTTCGTACATCAAGGAGCATTATCTTTTAAAATGTGGACAACAGAACAACCAGATACAGAACAAACAGTAGAAGAATTAACGCGAATTTTAGGAGGACCCTATGTTAACAGGTAAACAAAAACGCTTTTTACGAAGTGAAGCACATCATTTAACACCCATTTTTCAAGTTGGTAAAGGTGGAGTTAATGATCAAATGCTTAAACAAATTTCAGAAGCATTAGAAGTACGAGAATTATTAAAGGTGAGTATTTTAACAAATAATGAAGATGATAAAAACGAGGTTGCTGAAAAGCTGGCCAAAGGTACAAAGTCAGAGCTAGTGCAATTGATTGGTTTGACGGTTGTCCTTTACAAACCTTCTAAAGAAAATAAAAAGATTGTTTTACCTACAAAAGGATAAGCATGAAAAAAGTATGCATTTTTGGCGGAACATTTAATCCCCCGCATATCGGACATTTAATAATGGCAAATGAAGTTTTTCATGCACTTCAACTTGATGAGATTCGCTTTATGCCAAATGCCATACCGCCTCATAAAGATGTGTTAGATCTTTGTTCTTCTGAGCAAAGAAAAGAAATGGTGTTGTTGGCTATTCAACCGTTCCCTTATTTTTCAATTGAACCAATTGAATTAATTCGAGGAGGTCGTTCTTATACGTACGACACGATGGTTGATCTTCAAAGTAAAGAACCTGACACACAGTTTAGTTTTTTAATTGGCGGAGATATGATGGCAAGTCTCGAAAGTTGGTATCGAATAGATGATCTCGTTAAGATTGTTCAATTGGTTGGAGTCAAAAGACCAAGGTATGAATCGAAGACCAAATACTCAGTTATTCAAATTGAGGTTCCACAAATCGATTTGTCTTCGACTACGTTGAGAAAACGCATTGCCTCCCATCAAGATGTCTCATTATTAATTCCGGATGCCGTACAAGATTATATTCGTCAGGAGAAATTATATGAATCGAGATAAGTATTTAGCGGCTGTGCGTAAGCGCATGTCTGAGACTCGATATGTGCATACATTAGGTGTAATGAATACTGCCTCACGTTTAGCGAAGGTTTATGGGGAATCGGAAGAAGATGCAGAGCTTGCTGCTATTTTACATGATGTCGTTAAATTTGCAGATCGAAATTGGTTAAAAGATCAGATTGTCGAACATCATATGGATGAAAGACTTTTATCGTTTCATCATGAATTATGGCATGCCCCAGTAGGAGCAATAGTTGCACGGGAAGAGTTTGGTGTAACAAATCAAAACGTACTTGATGCTATACGTTTTCATACCACTGGAAGAGCTCAAATGTCTAGACTTGAAAAGATTATTTATTGTTCCGATATGATTGAACCGAGTCGACAATTTCCTGGACTAGAAGAATTACGAAAAAAAGATGAAGAGGATTTAGACGCTTTGATGGAAATGTGTGTCAAACGTTCAATTCAATTTCTAATACAAAAAAATCAACCGGTATATCCGGATTCCATTCATTGTTATAATGATTTGGTCACACGAAAGGAAAATGAATGAATGTCAGAATCAACCTTATTAGAAATAGCTTATAAAGCAGCAGATGATAAACGTGCTGAAGATATCGTAGTTTTAAATATGAAAGGTGTTTCATTACTTGCTGATTACTTCGTAATTTGCCATGCCAATTCTGATCGTCAAGTTCAAGCCATCGCAAAAGAAATGGCTGATCAAGCGAGTAAAGCTGGTTATGATGTGAAACGTCTTGAAGGATTTGATTCAGCAAGATGGGTATTAGTCGATATGGGAGATGTTGTTGCTCATGTATTCCACAAAGATGAACGTGCATTTTATAATTTAGAACGCCTATGGGGCGATGCGCCAATTATTGAAGTGGAAACACAAGCTTAATGTCTAGCTATTCAGATTTTGCTAGGGTCTATGACGAATTAATGACCGATATTCCGTATGATTTATATGTTGAAAAAGTTTTGCAAGCATGTAAACAACCAGTTGGGAAATCGTTATTAGATATTGGTTGTGGCACTGGTGTGTTAGCTTCAAAGTTTGCAGATGCAGGCTTTCACGTGCAAGCTGTTGATTTGTCTGAAGAGATGCTAACAATGGCACACCAACGCTTTACAAAAAAACAGCAACAAATACCCTTATTTTGCATGTCTATGTCAGAATTAAACGGCTTTGAAGAAATCGATGTAGCAATGATTGCAATTGATTCTTTAAATTATTTATCTGAAGAACAACAAGTAATCGATACGTTTTCAGCTGTTTATACAAGTTTAAAAAAAGGGGGGCATTTTTTCTTTGATGTCCACTCCATTTATAAAATGGATGAAATATTTTTAGATGGCCCTTTTACATTTGAAAATGAAAATCTAGCTTACATTTGGCATACCGAAAAGGGAGAAGCTCCTCATTCGGTATATCACGATTTAACATTTTTCGTAAAAACAGAGGGTGAAATGTATGAACGTTTTGAAGAGCATCATTTCCAACGAACATACGCTGAGAAACAATATGTTTCATGGCTAAAAGAACAGGGCTTTTCATCTGTTTCAGTTGAATCAGATTGGACAAGTCAACAACCAACTTTATCAAGTGAAAGACTTTTTTTTCACGCCATTAAATAAATTCTTTCCCTTTCCATGCAATTCATATATAGTGAGACTAGCTCTATATGAATTGCTGAATGAAGGAAAGGACATCCCATTCTGATACCTTCTTGGATTCAAAAGCACAAGAACAAAGGATTACTCCCATTACTTGCGGTAATCTTATGGATCTTAATCTCAAATCCCTTTTCTAAAAATCCGGAAACCCCCTTATCCGGACAGGTTGAAACCATTCAACCTTTAACACAATCCCAAACCCTAATTGAAACAACTGAAGAAAATTCAAAATCGAACAGTACATCTATGCAGTTAAAACCCACTGTTGTAGTGGATGTAAAAGGTCAAGTTGCTATTCCTGGAGTATATACCCTTTCTGCAGATATGCGCGTTTTAGATGCCATTAAATTGGCAGGAGGTTTATTACCTACAGCAGATGAGCGGATGCTAAATTTAGCAGCAAAACTAGTAGATGAAATGGTGATTTATGTACCAACAGTAGGAGAAGTTTCAGCATCTACAGTAACTCCTACACCTAATTTATCAGGTTCTAAAACAGAGTCTCAGCTAATTAACATAAACACTTCGGATGATAATGAGCTAATGACTTTATCGGGAATTGGTCCTTCCAAAGCGAAAGCCATTATTGCTTATAGAGAAGAAAATGGTTTGTTTCAATCTATTGAACAATTAAAAGAAGTATCTGGAATTGGTGATCAAACATTTGAAGCCATAAAAGACTTTATATCCATAAACTAATTTCAGAAGTGATTGACCTTTGAATCGCCTTCAAATTAAACTAGAGTTAGAAGTATTCAGGAGGCGTTCATATGGAGCGAATAACATGGGATCAATTTTTCTTGGCACAAAGCCACTTATTAGCACTTAGAAGTACATGTACCAGATTAGCGGTTGGGGCAACTATTGTTCGTGACAACCGAATAATGGCAGCTGGTTATAATGGATCTATCTCTGGTGGAGATCACTGTATTGATCAAGGATGCTATGTGATCGAACACCACTGTGTTCGCACGATACATGCGGAAATGAATGCCTTATTACAATGTTCAAAATATGGTGTTCCTACAAATGGAGCAGACATGTATGTCACACACTTTCCATGCTTACCATGTACGAAATCGATAATTCAATCAGGTATTCGACGATTATACTATGCAAATGACTATAAAAATCATGAATACGCAATTAGGTTATTTGAACAAGCCAGCATTGAAGTCGTTCATGTACCCTTTGATGATCGAAAAATCGATTTTTTAAGTGATAAAAAAGTAGCTTTGTATATGGAACTTCTTGAGAAGCT
>JBEVEQ010000203.1:0-8541 GCA_040512715.1 Paenisporosarcina sp.
GAGAAATTGTATCTGGTCCTGAAATAATTTGCCCATCTATTTTAGAAATAGTGACAACGATAACCAGCATGCCTTCTTCAGATAATAGCTTACGATCGCGCATCACCATATTACCAATGTCCCCAATACCTAAGCCATCCACATAAACATCACCAGCTGATACGCTCCTTGTGTGCCGAATGATTTCTCCAGTCACATCGACAACGTCACCATTTTTGAGAATGAAAATATTTTCGTTTTCCACACCTACGGATTGAGCTAATAAGCTATGGAGGTGAAGCATTCTATACTCTCCGTGAATGGGAATGAAGTATTTAGGTTTCATCAGGGTTAGCATCAGCTTCAATTCTTCCTGGCAAGCATGTCCCGAAACGTGCATCCCGGTAACATTGCCGGAACCGTATATGACATGCGCTCTGCGCTGATACAATTGATCTATAATTTTAGAAACACCACGTTCATTACCTGGAATCGGTGATGCTGCAAATATAACTGTATCTCCAGGAAGGACCTCTACTTGACGATAATTTCCGCTGGCTAACCTCGCTAAAGCTGCCATTGGTTCCCCTTGACTCCCAGTACATAAAATCGCGACTCGTTCAGGATCCATTCGACTAATTTCTTGTGCCTCGATCATCATACCTTCAGGGACATTTAAATATCCGCGTTCAAGTGCGACAGAAACCACATTGACCATGCTGCGCCCGAGCAAAGCAATTTTACGATTTGTTTGAAAGGCTGCATCCACTACTTGTTGTACACGGTGCACGTTAGAGGCGAAAGTAGAGACGAAAAGCTTGCCAGTCGCTTTTCGAAAAGCTTCCTCTAAGTGTCCACCAACCAAACTTTCTGAGGGTGTGAAACCTGGACGTTCGGCATTCGTGCTTTCGGATAATAAAATCAATACTCCTTTTTGTCCCAGTGCAGCCATTTCATGAATATCGGCGTATTCACCATTAACTGGAGTTAAATCAAACTTGAAATCGCCTGTGTGGACAACCGTACCAAGCGGAGTCTCAAAAGCGATTCCTAAACAATCGGGTATGCTGTGATTCGTTTTAAAGAATGTGCAGGAAATCGTATTAAAAGATAGATTGGAACTCGAGTCAATCATGTATAGCTCTGTATCGCGTAATAATCCATGTTCCTTTAATTTAATCTCGATTAAACCAAGTGTAAGTCGAGTAGCGTAAACAGGGACATTCATTTGTTTTAAGAAGTATGGAATTCCGCCGATATGATCTTCATGACCATGCGTGACGATAAGTGCACGAACCTTTTCTTTATTATCTTGTAAATAGGAAATGTCTTGAATGATTAAATCAATGCCGAGTAAACTTTCATCTGGAAACTTTGAACCACAGTCAATGATGACAATATCGTTATCAACTTGAAGCACATACATATTTTTACCGATTTCATTTACGCCACCTAGGGCGAAAATAGCGAGTGAATTTTCAGTTGGTGTCAAAATAGAATCCTCCTACTTTTGAGTGACTAACAAAAGTATGTTCAAGTTAGCACTCTAAGATACAAAGAAGATTTATATGTATCACTGAAAAGAATGAATCAACCTTTCTAATTTGAGGAATACATCATTAATCGTAACAAAGTCCGCACATAGCAACATTCTTAAGTACTTTACACATATTATCCATTTATTTGGTTTGATTAATTTGTCAACCTTCCGATTTGTTGTCTGACGACAGACGACAGCAATTTACTGTTTTGTGCAAAATCGAAAGCTTTTTGGCACCCTGTGAAAAAATAAGAACCGTCAGGGTTATTTGGCATGCTTATTTTTTATGATTTGGTGTTGCTTGGCGTGCCCGCGGAAAGCGAGCGCTGAAACGCAAAGCAATGGATCAGAGCATCGTGTCTAAAAAACTCTTAACTAATGGTAAGAAAGCGTCCGTCTGTTTCTGTTTCTGCATCGTTACGCTAGCTTCGAAACATGAAAGTGCGTTGTAACGAAAATCAACAGTATAGTTTAACAGAGCTATTTAACTATTTAATTAAACAAAGTGAAGGTGGAGTGCTTGGTTTAACAACCAGCACTCCATTTTTTGTTACACTAAAATATAAACGTTGAAGGCTAACATGCACATTAAATTAGTAATTAAACAAGTTTTTTAACAAGTTTTTTTTATTGCTATTCCAGCGATATCAAACGAAAAATCACCCGCTCATTAACGGAAATTTGAGCGGATGATTTTTTAATGTGTATTTCTTTTTTCAATGTTAGCCAAAGCTTGATCACGTTCAATTTCATTAGAAGCTTGCTCAGCAATTGGGTCATCTTCAAACTTATTGTCGACCCAAACTTGAACTCCATTTAAACTGACAAGCACATGACTTTGATCTGAAAAGAGTTCTTTTTCACGATTTGAATTCAAACTCAATCACTCCAATAGCTAAGCTCGATTATTTCTTGTTGTTGCGTTCGCCAGTTCCAATTTGCTTTAACGTCTTGTTGATAATTTCAGTGAATTCTCTAGAAAATTCTTCTTTTCGAGTAGTTGAAGTGGTGGTCTTTGGTGCAATCTTTTGAGTTTTAGGTGTTTGAGGTAAAGAATTCTTGTTATTACTTGATGAATTGTGATTGTCTCTTCCCATTTGTTTCGCCCACTTTCTAAAAATTGTTGTCTTAAAAAGTATGGCTTAAAAAGTGAAGCCCTATGTAAAATTAATTTAGCAATTTGCACCAATTTATGACTTGATTAGTGCAACTCGATAAGGGAACAATGTTGCTTCCATGATTCCTTCTTTCACAGCCGGATCATTCTCCATAAAAAATTGAGCTTCTGCCTCTGATTCTACTTCCAAAATCACAATTCCAAATCCATTAGAATCCATGTTTAATGTTCTTCCTGCTAAAATAAGTGTTCCTTCATGCAATTTATTTTGTAGTACTTGAAAATGACGATTCACGATGTCGTTTTCTCTTTCACTCCAATTTTCTTCGATCAACAACGATGGAATTAACTTTAGTTGATATAAAAACTGTAATTTCTCCATTAACAAACCTCCAAAAATGCTGTTAAGTATAAATTCCACAAAGACACACTAATTCCTTTATTCCTTTTTGCCTGTATATACCTATGCATAAATGAAGTAGAAAGCATATATATAACGATACACAGTCCTATCATGTTTTTTGATGGGAAAATTTGATAGGTGTTAAAGAAAGGGGAAGAAACAGAGTGGAAGATAATTATTTACAGTCGTTGGTTGGAAAAGGAGTTCAAATCCATAGAGGAGGACCTGATTCTAACACTGGTAAGTTACTCGATGTGACAGAAGATTACGTTGCGTTGCAAAAGGACGATGGAGAAATCATTTACTTTAAAACCTCACATATTAAAAGTATCCGTGAGAATGCCATGATTAAATTTAATTCACTGTTAAATACTGACGAAAGTCTATATATCAAAGCGAACAAATTTCAAGATATGGCTTCTCAATTAAAAGAACAAAACGTTCGAATAAATGGTAAAGGTCCGGAGTCGAGGTTAGGGAAATTAATCGATGTAAGAGATGATTATGTCATCATTTATACAGAAGATGACGGGTTGATTTTTTACAAAGATCAGCATATTAAAAGCTTAAGTACGCCATTTGAAAAAATGGAGTCAACAAACGATTCTGGAGAAAAAGAAACAGAGCCAATTACAGAAGAAGTATTAGAAGAAGTTCCTAAAGTAAATACGGAACTTGAAAACCTTCTTAAGCTTTCAGCAGCAGCTAGTATGAATGATGTGTTAACTAATTTAAAATATTCATGGATTAAAGTGAATCGTAAAGGACCTGAAAGCGTTGAAGGGTTATTAGTTGATTCGAATGATCAACATTTAGTTTTAGCGGTGGATAACGAAATCCTTCGCATATCAACTTATCACATCAAGAATTTCAGTGTAAATATCAAAACCTCTAAAGAAGAAACCGAAGAAACGAACAACTCAAAAGATGATTCGGAAAATTCAAAAGAAGTGTCTAAAGATAAATCTAGTGAACAAAAAGAGTCCAAACAAAAAGATTCGAACAAAAATGAGTCAAAAGAACAAAATTCGGAAAATGTCAGTGAAGCTCAACAGGTATATGAAGAGCGTTTAAAAGTAGCGGCAAGAAAACGTAATCGACGTATTCGAAAAAATGCCATACAAAATAAGAAAAAATAAGTACGTTCTACCTAAACTTGTAGAAAGGAGGATGGACATGATCATATTTTCTCTGTTGATGGGATCAGGTTTAATTTTCTATCATCTATTAACTCCTCCCACCGAAAAGGCTGTGGCTCCAACTAACATGGTGAATAAAGAGAAAAGAAAATTCCGTATTAATGGGGTTCAGTCCAATGCATGATAGTCTGATCGTATATACATTTGCGATTTTTGCCTTAACCACATTATGTATCTTATGGAGACCTCAAGGAATCAATGAAGCAATACCTGCCATAAGCGGAGCGATTCTTTTGTTTATAGCAGGTATTGTCCCATTACATGATATTGTATATATCTTTAAGCTCGTGAGCGGACCTTCCATCACCATCATTTCGACAATTATCATGTGTATTGTCTTAGAAAGTATTGGTGTATTTCGTTGGGCTGCTTTAAATGTCGTGAAGAGAGCAAAAGGTTCAGGTATTCGTCTATTTTGGTCAATTATGCTGTTGTGCTTTTTGATGACCGTTTTTTTCAACAATGACGGTAGTATCCTTATTACCACTCCAATCATTTTGCACATTGTCCAAATCATTCGTATTAAAACACATCAAAAACTTCCTTACTTATTTGCGGGTGTGTTTATTGCAACGTCTGCAAGCCTGCCGATAGGAGTTAGTAACATCGCTAATTTAATTGGTTTGAAAATGGTGGGGTTAACTTTAGTGTCCTATACGAATTTAGTTTTTGTGCCTTCGATGATTGGTATTGCAACGTTAAGTTTGCTTCTTTATATGTTATTTAGAAAAGAAATTCCTCGTAAAATACCCGACATTCAAGATTCGATAACTGATTCTTCTAAAAATCATCCACTATCAGGTGCGAAAAACATAGTAGAAACAATGAATTGGGGACTGTTTCGAACATGTATCGTTTTAGTGGTACTTATTCGAGGGAGCTACTTTATCTTGCCGGCATACGGTTTATCGATCGAATGGATAGCTATAATTGGGGCTTTATTACTCCTCGGAGTTCGCTGGATGAGTTTAAAAGTAAGCCCAATTGATATTTTGTGGAAAGCTCCTTGGCATATTTTGGTCTTTGCTTTTGGAATGTATGTTACCGTTTATGCACTGAAAAATACAGGTGTAACGGGTTATATGATGTCCTTATTAGATGGAGTCATGACACAAAGTCTCATGTCAGCAAGCTTTGCATCTGGAATACTGATTAGTGTTCTTTCCAATCTCATGAACAATTTACCTTCTGTTATGCTCGGGACTTTATTAATTACTGAAATCGGACTCGACACGCAAACGTTACAAGTTGCCTATATCTCAATGATTATCGGAAGTGATATTGGTGCATTATTAACGCCTCTTGGGACGCTTGCCACTTTATTATGGATGTTTGTCTTGAAAAAAAACGATGTTCCGATCACGTGGAGTGCTTATTTTAGAGTGGCATTGATGGTCATCCCTATTACGCTTCTAGTCACGCTTATCGCATTAAATATATGGCTCGGGTTGATATTATGAGGAAAGGAGAAGCTTGCTATGAGAATTTTCGATCAATATGAAGGGAAAATGATTGAAGTTGAACTTTCTTCAAAAAAACAAATATCTGGTAAATTAATTGAATGTGGTTCGGATATACTTGTTGTTTTTACTGGTCAATATTATACCTATTTGCCGCAAAGGCATATTCATGTCATCAAAAGATGTAAAGAAAATGAATATGAAATTATTCAGTCTGAGCCGTCGCCCATTAAGCAAACGAATGATGGATTAACTTTAATGGCCGTCTTAAACAACGCAAAAGGAATATTCGTTGAAGTAGACATTAGTGGGATTGGAGCGGTTTTTGGCTACATTACGAATGTCATGAGCGACTATTTCGTCTTTTATTCCCCTGCTCTAGACCAACTGTTCATTCCCATTCATCATCTAAAATCAATTACCCCCTATTTAAATAAAACCCCGTATGACCTTCCATTAACGTCCATGATTTTTCCGGTAAATCAATCTCTTGCAGACAGTTTTACGAATCAAGTGAAACAATTACAAGGTGAAATGGTTCAGTTTGATGGAGGAAGAAATGCATACAAAATGGGTGTCCTTAAAAATGTAGAAAATGACTTAGCAGAACTCATTATTGGGAATGGTCAAAATTTGTATTTGAACATTTCTCATATCAAATCTGTACAAAAAGCTATTGGTTGATTTCCGTGGAAAAAAACTCATACACATATAAGTCAGCCACCCTTCGCCAAGTGCCAGGATGGCTGTTTCATTATTTCAAAGGGTGCCAATCCTGTATCTTAAAATGAGTGATATACTTAACAGAATCACGTTTGACTAAAGGATGAGAATGAATTGAACCAATACCCTAGAACTGGTGACTATATTTATACATACGCGTATACACCAGATGAAGAATCCCTGTGTTATTTAGAAATGCGTTCGTTGTTTGGAGAAGACACACAATCTAAAGTTATTAATAGTATATTTGACATTAATCCGAGTCGAAGTCCTTTTATCAAAGAACGAATTGAGGTTTTATTTGAAGGAAATGAACTCTCCGATATCCTCAAACAAGTAGAAGTAGTGAACATGGAAGAATTAACATTCAAGGTCCTTTTTGTGAAAATAAATGATTTAGCTTCAACTGAGAAAGTAGAATATCAACAAAAACGCGAAATTGAACGTGAAATCGGCATGATTATTGAAGGTGAAGCGGATGTTCATCGTCCTGACGTTACATTTGGATTGGTCCCGTTTAAAGGTAAATGGTACTTTGGGTTGTACGAGAAGAGCGAAGCTGTTTGGCTACATCATCTGAAGAAACCCAGAGAATATTCAACTGCACTGAGCACACGAGTGGCTAGAGCTGTTGCGAATATTGCGGTCCCAAATCCTCAAGGCGTTAAAGCAATCGATCCTTGTTGTGGTATCGGTACGGTATTAGTTGAAGCCTTATCGATGGGAATTGATATTGTGGGTCGAGATATTAATCCGCTTGTGGTTCTTGGATCCAGGGAAAATATTGCTCATTTCGGATTGACAGGAGATGTCGATTTAGGGCCAATCGCAGAAGTAAAAGAGACATATGATGTCACCATTATTGATATGCCCTACAATCTGTACACACATGCGACCCCAGAGGACCAATTATCCATTTTAAAAAGCGCTCGACCGTTTTCTAAAAAACTGGTAGTCGTCACGATTGAAAATATTGACCATATGATTGAAGAAGCTGGATTTGATATTATCGATCGATGTGTTGCCAAAAAAGGCGTGTTTTCGAGAGAGATACTTGTCTGTAAATAGAATCGAGTGGATTTCTAATGGAGAGTAAACTTGACGAATAATTCAACAACAAGTAGCCAAACAATTATTGAAAGCAAGTATGGATTGCTTGTATCGTATGGGCTATGATGAAATTGACCTATATGTAACCGGCCAACACTAGCGCTTTAAAACTTTATGAAAAGCTAGGTTTCACTAGGCAACAATAGGTACTTAATAGCAATGAGGTGTTCGTATGGTGGTATGGAATGAGTTAAATGGTATAGCTATTATTCTTGGAACGATATTGTATATGGTGTACGGTGGGGTTTATTATTCAGTAAGACTTGGTGGAGATAAACATCCTGAAAAGAAACAGTTGGAAATGGCAGGACCAATGAAATATATCATTTCCGTTTTTGTGGCGTTAATCAGTTCGTTCGTAGTTGCTGTTTTGGTTCAAGCGACTGGCGCAGAAAGTATCACTGAGGGATTACTAGTCGGATTAATGATTGGGGTTATTATCACTCTTGTTTATTTAAAAAATTGTTTGTTTGGATTAATGACTCATCGATCTTTCCTAATCGCAATCGGTGATCATTTAGTCATTTTCACACTTTTAGGAGCTCTTCATGGATTGATGTAATTTGAAAAGACTCTTCCAAGGACAAGTTCAGAATTGCACATGATTTAAAAAGAAGGTGGTCGGCTATTTCTTTCGCTTTCTGTGGACGAAACGCTAGCCTCCTCGGCTCATCTGTCTATGACAACTGAGCCTGTGGAGGCTAGCATATTTCGTTTTTCCGCAGGAGTCTTTTGAAATAGCCGACCATTTTTCTACTAAAATAGTTTGGTGAGTCCATACTTACCGAAACGATTAAGAACGTAAATTTAAGATGAATAAAATATCTGTTTTTTTAACTTTCTAGAAGTGGGAGTTATGATAACTTAGCAGAATTAACCTGTCCTAGTTCCAGCAGTACTGGTTAAAATAGTCTCGCTCATTAATGCTAAATGTCATACTTGAATTAACACTTCACTTCAGTTGAATGTAAAAGTATCAAATGTGTATTACATATACTAAAAATAAATAT
>JBEVEQ010000233.1:0-4865 GCA_040512715.1 Paenisporosarcina sp.
CAAAGCAAATCCATTCTATCAGATATAATTGAAAATGGCTTTAAAAATATTTTGAAAAATATTTTTTGACATTTCAGATATATTGAGAAGGTGTTTTCAGGTTGACAAATCTTAATATAGGTAGATTTGAACAATACGGCTTAGAACCAGTTCCTATTTACCTTAAACAATCCAGTTGGAAAGAATACGCAATTATCACATTTGCATTTTCGGTCAATGCAGGAAACTTTTTAGTGCCGGCATTAGCTGTAACTCAAGGTAACTTATCATGGCAAGCAGCTTTTTTAGCTGTATGTATTGGAGCACTAATAGCCTTCCTCTTTGTCTCTGCGCTATCAATACCCGGTGCATTATATGGATTACCAGGACAGTACATCCTAAGAGCCTATACAGGGACATGGCTAGCGACAAAATTAGCTTCACCTATTAGAGTCATTACTTCTCTGTATTGGTTTAGTGTGCAAACAATTGGAGGCACATTCATTTTACAAACAGTCATCTTCAAATTTATGAATGTAATGATTCCTTTTCCAATATTAGCGATATGTACTTCAGGCTTAATGGCTTATTTAGCTCTTGTAGGTTATGAAGCTGTGAAAAAAATAACTAGGTTGTTTCTTCCTGTCCTCTTGATTGGTCAAGGTTTTATGCTTTATGTGATTTTTACTCAACTCCCCATAGAAGCTAATACACTATCTTCAGTTACAGCATTTCAATGGAAGCCATTCTTCTTCTATATGAGCTTAGCATTTGTTCAGTTTGTTTCAGGGGTAAGTGCGTCTAGTGACATGACAAGGTATGCAAAAACAGCTAAACAAGGATTTACAGGAATGTTTATTGGTAATGCCGCTGGTTACATGATGACAGCGCTTATTGGCACACTGGTCGGATCATATTTTCATTCAACAAATCCTTTTGTCGTGTTAAGCGAAAGTGCACCTCATGAATTAGTTGGTTTAGTGATAACCTTTAGTGGTTTATTAGCGATGATATCTATTAATATTGGAAATGCATATACAGGAAGCTTTAGTCTTCTGAATACTTGGCCTTCACTTGGACGCATTAAGAGCTCTGTTCTTTTTGGTGTTGTTGGAATTACTTTTAGTTGTTTTCCAATGTTAGCTTCTCAAGCTTCTTACTTTATATCCTATTTAGGCGCAGGCATTATTCCGCTTTCGGCCATTTTAGTGACAGATTATTTATTAATAAAGAAGGGCATCATTTCAGAAGAACTTTTTTTAAAAGTAATAAGCGGCTCATATAAGATAAACCCCGCTGCAATTTTGACCTTTTCCAGTATGAGTTTCGTCTATTTATTGATTCCTCAAACCTTTTCACCAGGAATGTTTATTTTCATAATAAGTTCTCTACTTTACCTTGTACTATCTAAAAATGTTATTAAAGTCATTTACTAAATGAACTTTACAAAAGGATTTTAAGAATGATTGTCGAATAAATAGACAAAAGACAATCAGAGGAGGAGTCTAAATGTCAATTACCTATAAACATATTTTAGTTGCGGTAGATGGTTCTAAAGAGGCAGAATGGGCTTTCAAAAACTCAGTTGCAATTGCAAAGCGTAACGACGCTACATTGAACTTAGCTAATGTGATCGATACTCGATCATTTGCAGCAATTGAAGCTTACGATCGCACCATTGCTGACAAAGCACAAGCTTTTGCAGAAGAACTTTTAGCCGGATATAAAAAAGAAGCTGAAAAAGCCGGTGTTACTAAAGTGAATGTCTTAGTAGAATATGGTTCACCAAAATCAGTAATTGCAAAAGACTTAGCCAAAAAAGTGGAAGCAGATTTAATCATTTGTGGAGCAACAGGATTAAGTACGGTTGAACGTTTCTTAATTGGTAGTGTTTCTGAATACATTGTACGCACGGCGAAATGTGATGTGCTAGTTGTTAGAACGGACGAACAAGAATAAAGACAAAATCCCGATGGCAGAATGCCTCGGGATTTTGTTTATTTTAAATTAGCCAACCTAACTGTATCTCTAGCAATCATGACTTCCTCGTTTGTTGGAATAACAATGACTTTAACTGGTGAATGTGGAAAATTAATAAATGCTTCTTTTCCTCGAATTTTATTTAAATCCGGATCAACGTATACTCCCATAAATTGAAGGCCAGTTAAAACTTTCGCACGAATAACGTCACTGTTTTCGCCAATTCCTGCTGTGAATATAATCGCGTCTACCCCATTCATACGAGCGGCGTAGGATCCAATATACTTATGTATTCTGCTTGCAAAAACATCTAATGCAAGCTGAGCTCGTGGGTTCCCTTTCGAGGCTTCCATTTCAATATCACGTAAATCACTTGAAAAACCAGAAACGCCTAACATGCCCGACTTCTTATTCAACACGTCTAGCACTTCTTCCGCACTCTTATTTGTTTTCTCCATAATAAATGGAATAAGTGCAGGATCAAGGTTTCCTGATCTTGTACCCATTGTTACACCTGCTAGTGGGGTAAAGCCCATAGAGGTATCAATTGAACGACCTCCATGAATCGCCGCAATACTTGCTCCATTTCCTAGATGACACGAAATTAATCGAATTGTTTCAATCGGTCGATTTAATAACTCAGCTGCGCGACCCGAAACGTATTTATGAGAGGTACCATGAAAACCATACTTTCTAATTCCATATTTTTCATAATAATCATATGGAATGGAATATAAAAACGAGCTTTCAGGCATGGTTTGGTGGAATGCTGTATCAAATACGGCTACTGCCGGAACTTGTGGAAGCGCTTTTTGAAATTCTCTTATCCCTGTTATGTTAGCAGGGTTATGTAAAGGAGCAAGTTCTGATAATTTTTCAAAATGAGCGATTGCCTTTTCTGTAATTAATACCGAATCGCTAAAAACTTCGCCACCATGTACAATTCTATGTCCTATGCCACCAATCTCATCTAAAGATGATACCGTCTTTTGTTCTATTATCATATGTAATAGATATTTCACTGCATCTTGATGGTTTTGAATTGAGGTAATGAGTTCAACTTTTTCTTTTACTCCATTTGTCGTCATTGAGAAAATAGGATCCTTTAAGCCAATTCGTTCAATTAACCCTTTTGCAATAATTTTTTCTTCTGGCATTTGAAGTAGTTGGAATTTCAATGAGGAACTACCTGCATTAATAGCCATAATTTTAACCATAAAAAAAAACGCCCCTTTTCCACTATTACGGTCATTGTACAGGGGAAAAAAGGGGCGAGCAACTATCAAATTGAGTTTTCTTTATGCCACATATTCACTTTTTCAAAAAACAAAGACATTGCTTCTTTATTAGACATATTCGGCACTTTAGCTAAGAGCACTTCATTTGGCTGTTTTAATAAAGACGATTTTTTTTGTATTACTAGTAGACTCTTCGCATGAGCTTCGTTTTTAAACAAGTTTATTGGTAATTGAATCACTGCTTGCATCCAAGCATGTTTAGAGAAAAACGTGTGTAAGTCTTTTGCTTGATTGGATTCAAAAATCCCCTGAGGAACCAATAATACAAGATATCCTCCTTCTTCTGTATGGCGAATAGATTGCTCAATCATTAAATGATGGGCAAAGGACATGCCTTCCTTTGCCTTTAATTCATAACCTGAAGCTGTTTTTTCATCAGGGTAATACCCAACAGGTAAATCACTTACAACCACGTCCACAGGGTCAATCAACAATGGTTGCAAAGCATCTTGTCGATATAACGTAACAGGATGTTGCAATAAATCACCTGTTGAAGCAGCTAACCGAATAAGCATGTCATCAATTTCAACTGCAGTAGAAGTTGCTTTTCCTTGTAAAAAGTTTAAGACAGTAAATAATAAATTCCCCGTCCCAGCTGCTGGATCTAAAATAGACACTTGCTCTTTGTTTTTAGTTAACAAATCGACAAAATAGCCAACAAGTAATCCAAGAGAATCAGGCGTCATTTGATGATGAGGCTGGACATGTTCCTTCATCCCTTTTAAAATAGCTAGTTGAATTGCTTTTCGAATATCTTCTTTTTCAATTTGTTTCGGTTCAGGAGAAATATCTCCATCTAACCAAAGTTCAGTAGTTTCTAATACACCTTCGATATACGTGATATTTTCATCATTTTGCATTTTTTTAGCATGTGTATCGATAAAAGTAAATAATTGTTCCAATGAACTGTTCATAAATAACTCCTCTTAATAATTCGATTGTCATTTTAAGGCAAATGGGAAACCCACTCAATGTTATCGAGTGGGTTACTTTGCATTAATTTGTAAGAGCTTTAACAGCTTCTATTGCTTTTTCATAATTTGGATGTTCCGTCGCTTCCGGTACATATTCCACATAGGTAACTTTATCGTTCGTGTCTACAACGAAGATGGCGCGAGTAAGTAAACGTAATTCTTTAATCGCTACTCCATAAGCTTCACCGAATGATAAATCACGGTGATCCGATAGTGTTTGAACTGCATCAATTCCAGCTGCTGCACACCAACGTTTTTGCGCAAATGGTAAATCGTTCGAAATCGTTAAAATCACAACGTTTTCGCCAAGTTCAGATGCACTTTCATTAAATTTACGCGTTTGGGCATCACATGTTCCTGTATCTAACGAAGGAACAACACTGATTAAACGTACTTTACCTTTAGAATTTTCAAGTGTTACTGGACTTAAATCGTTTGCTAAAACAGTGAAATTAGGCGCTGTATCTCCAACTTTTACTTCAGTACCAATAAGTGTAACCTGTTCATGTTTAAATGTGACCAAGATAACGCCTCCTTTTTCTCTATCTTACTAAATGGTGTTTGTTTCTGGCAACTCACTCGCCCTATCAGAAGGAATTACTTTTCGGAAAGATTTCTTTTCAAACGCTTGTTC
>JBEVEQ010000281.1:0-13163 GCA_040512715.1 Paenisporosarcina sp.
TTAGTGCGTATAAGTAAGACAGCCGCTTGAGCGGAGGGGAAGTCACGATGGATGCGTTGGTCAATAAACGAATAAAAGAAGTGTTAAAAGGCGATCAAAACGCATTCGCGGAGATTGTCGAACTGTATCAAGACAAATTGTATCGGGTGTGCTATCGTATGCTTGGGAACAAACACGAAGCGGGAGATATTGCGCAAGAAGCGTTTGTTCGTGCATTTGTGAACATACATACGTTTGATACGAAAAGAAAATTTTCAACTTGGTTGTACCGAATTGGAACCAATTTGTGTATCGACCGTATAAGAAAGAAGAAGCCGGATTATTTCTTAGATGCAGAGGTTGCGGGAGCAGAAGGTTTGAATATGTATTCGCAAATTGCTTCAACAGATGTATTGCCGGAAGATGAAGTGTTGAAAATGGAAATGCAGGAACGAGTACAATATGAAATTAGTCGACTGCCAGATAAATACCGAGCAGTGATTGTTTTAAAATATATGGAAGACTTACCGCTTCAGGAAATTAGCGATATTTTAGATATGCCACTTGGAACGGTGAAAACGCGAATCCATAGAGGCAGAGAAGCGCTCCGGAAGCAATTAAGTAATATGTAGGAGGTATCACGATGAATAGGTGTCCAGATCATATCGTTCACTATATGCATGAATATTTAGATGGCGAGATTAGCCGTGAACATGAACTGGAACTTAAATCCCATTTGCAAACATGTCCATCATGTCAGCAGCATATGCAGGAGTTAAGTAAAGTCGTGGCATTTGTTCAAAGCGCATCCCATATCTCAGCACCAAATGGTTTTACGACAGGCGTCACCGCAAGATTGCCGAAAGAACATTCGCGTGCAGGTATGAAGCGTTGGTTGCATAGCCATCCCATGTTAATTGCGGCAGCCATGTTTATGGTAGTAATGAGCGCCACTTTATTTTCAAGCTTTAATGACGATCAACATTTTTCATTTACCAAACAACCGAATCTCATAGTTGAAGGGGAAAAAGTAATCGTTCCAGCTGGAGAAACAATTGAAGGCAACCTCGTGGTTAAAAATGGGGACTTACAAATTGATGGAGAAGTAAATGGAGATGTAACAGTCATTAACGGCGACATCATTAACGGCAACGAGTATATGGCTTCAACAGCCAATGTTACAGGTGAAATAAAAGAAATTAATCAAGTATTTGATTGGCTCTGGTACAAGATGAAAGGCGGAGCAAAAGACTTGATGTCACTATTTGAATAATATAAATAAAATTAGCCTGCCCCTATGAGGGTAGGCTTTTCTTTGTATGAAGCAGAGTATCTACACTTTATGCTATACTTAGTCCATATGATTATGTGCAGAAGAGCGGGAGGTGCCACATGCCGTTTATTGACCAATTTACTGATTTAACGCCGGTAAACGTGCTCGTTAATATACTTGATGTGCTATTAGTGTGGTTCGTTATATATAAGATTATTACGTTAATAAAAGGAACGAAAGCCGTTCAATTATTAAAAGGAATCTTTGTGATTATAATTGCACGCGTATTAACTGAAGCGTTCGGCTTAGACACACTCGGATGGTTGCTGGAAGAAGTCATTAATTGGGGTTTCCTAGCGATTATCATTATTTTTCAACCTGAATTAAGACGTGCCTTGGAACAACTGGGGCGAGGTAAATTATTTGCTCGAACGAATTTGCAAGAGGCAGAAGAGCAAAATCGTTTAATTGAAGCGATGACTAAATCGGTCAGCTACATGGCAAAACGTCGAATTGGGGCATTAATTTCCATCGAGAGAGAAACGGGTTTAAGTGAATATATTGAAACTGGAATTCAAATGAATTCAGAAGTGACATCGGAATTATTAATTAATATTTTCATTCCAAATACTCCTCTTCATGATGGAGCAGTAATTATGCAAAAGAATAAAATAGCAGCAGCAGCTTGTTATCTGCCGCTTTCAGAAAGTCCTTTTATATCGAAAGATTTAGGAACACGACATCGTGCAGCACTTGGTATAAGTGAAGTGACAGATGCCATCACAATTATTGTTTCGGAAGAAACGGGTTCCGTTAGTCTAACGTCTAATGGTGACCTTCACAGAAACCTGTCTATTGAAGAATTTGAAACGCGCTTACGCAAAGTCTGGTTTGGTCCTGAACCTGAATTAGTGAGTAGTTCCAAGTGGTCGTGGAGGGGAAAAAAGAATGGATAAATTAATGGATAGCCCTTGGTTTTTACGTATCACGGCACTGCTTCTGGCCATGTTTTTATTTCTCTCGGCTAAATCAGGTGATGAAAGCTTAAATGCAGCAAATAATGGGACTATGACAGATGTTATTCGCGATATTCCTGTAGAAGTGTATTATGATGATGATAATTTAGTGGTTACTGGTGTTCCTGAAACTGTAGATATGACCATTGAAGGACCATCCTCGCTTGTGCAAACCGCAAAACAATTGAAAGATTTCACCGTGTTTGTGGATTTACGTAACTTGAATATGGGTGAGCATGAAGTTTTGGTACAAGTGGAAAATCTTTATGAGAAGTTAGATTCAAACTTAGACCCTGCTTATATTGATGTAAGTATAGAGGAAAAAGTTACGAAAGAATTACGCGTTGATCCCGAGTTCAATGACCGTTTACTGGCAGAAAACTTTGTCGTGTCGAGCATGAAATCGAATCCAGAACGTATTCAAATAACTGGTGCTAAAAGTGTAGTTGAAAGCATTAGTTATGTAAAAGCGACGGTTGTTGGTGATCATGGTCTGAATGAGACATTTACCCAAAAAGCAAGTGTCAAAGTTTTGGACAAGGACCTGTCGAAATTGAATGTAATCATCGAGCCTACGGAAGTTGAGGTTACAGTTGAAATCGAAGAATACAGCAGAGAGATTCCAATTTCTTTGCAGCAAACGGGTACCATTAAAGATGGTGTTGTTATTAATGAGTTATCACCAAAAACAAAGACCGTTCGAGCATTTGGTAATAAAGCAGTCATTGACAACATAGATACACTTATAGTAGATGTAGATGTCAGCGCTTTGGAAACACCGGGAACACTGAAAGTGAAAATCCCTGTTCCAAAGGGTTTGACAAGGATATCTAAAGAAGAAATAGAAGTAGAAGCGGATGTTACTCCTGCTCCTGCTGATGAGAAAATAATTGAAGAAGATACTGCTCAAATAGAGTCACGAAACTTTGAAGATGTTAATATTGTGGTTCGAGGTTTAAATGAATCAGATTCGTATTCATTTCTAGAACCTGAAAACGGAGAACTATTAGTAACGGTAAGAGGTAACAATACGTATCTCGATTCATTAGAAGAGAAAGATTTTCAACTATATGTAGATGCAAGTGACGCACCGACTGGCGAAAACCAACTAGATGTACAAGTTGAAGGTCTAGAAGATGGAACATGGACTGTTTCATTGCCGGTTGTAACTGTTAACGTCGAGCGCACTTAAGTTTGTCTTGAAGGAGAGAATATTATAATGGGTAAATATTTTGGAACTGATGGTGTACGTGGTGTCGCAAATAGCGAACTAACACCTGAATTAGCATTTAAATTAGGCCGTATCGGAGGCTATGTGCTAACCAAAGGCGCAAGCAATCGACCGAAAGTTTTAATTGGTCGAGATACACGTATATCTGGTCATATGTTAGAAGGTGCTCTGGTAGCTGGTCTTCTTTCAGTTGGAGCAGAAGTAATGCGTTTAGGTGTTATCAGCACACCAGGGGTATCTTACTTAACACGAGTGATGAGTGCGGAAGCGGGTGTAATGATTTCAGCTTCGCATAATCCGGTTGCAGATAACGGGATTAAGTTCTTTGGCTCAGATGGTTTTAAGCTATCAGATGACCAAGAAGCGGAAATTGAAGCACTTCTTGACGAAGAAAATGATGAACTACCTCGTCCGGTTGGAAAAGATTTAGGTTCTGTTTCTGACTACTTCGAAGGTGGACAAAAATATATTAGCTATCTAAAACAAACAATTGATGAAGATTTTGTTGGCATTCATGTGGCATTAGACTGTGCGCATGGAGCAACATCTTCTTTAGCGACTCATGTATTTGCGGATCTTGATGCAGACCTTTCAACAATGGGTGCTTCACCAAACGGTTTGAATATCAATGAAGGTGTAGGTTCTACACATCCAGAGGTACTAGCAAAGTTTGTTGTTGATAAAGGTGCACATGTTGGATTAGCATTTGATGGTGACGGTGACCGATTAATTGCTGTAGATGAAAAAGGCCAAGTAGTGGATGGCGATCAAATCATGTATATTTGCGCGAAGCATTTACACAAAGAAGATCGTTTGAAACATGATACGGTTGTTTCTACTGTAATGAGTAATATGGGCTTCTACAAAGCTTTAGAATCTCAAGGCATGAAGAGTGTCCAAACAGCAGTGGGCGATCGATATGTAGTAGAAGAAATGAAAAACAATGGTTACAATTTAGGTGGCGAACAATCAGGTCATATCGTCTTCCTTGACTACAATACAACGGGTGATGGATTATTAACGGGTCTTCAACTCGTTAATATCATGAAAATCACAGGTAAAAAATTGTCTGAACTAGCAGCTGAAATGACAATTTTCCCACAAAAATTAGTGAATGTACGTGTAACGGACAAACACGGAGTTATGGACAATGCAAAAGTTGCAGTTGTCATTGACGAAGTGGAAGCTGAAATGGCTGGGAACGGACGTGTATTAGTTCGTCCTTCAGGTACAGAGCCTCTAGTGCGAGTTATGGTGGAAGCATCTACAAAAGAAGATTGCGAACGCTATGTTGAGCGAATCGCTGAAGTGGTGCGGGCTGAAATGGGATTAACGGAATAGTTTGTAGATGACCAGCTTCTTTATGAGGCTGGTTTTTTATTGCAGGAAACTAATCATTCAAATTTTCAGTAGTCCTATTTAGTGCAGTTTAAGGTTCAAAAAAATATGAAGCGAATCGGATTACAAGTCGATTTGCCAAACCCGGCGAATCCATCCAGTGGTTGTCCATTCCATACACGTTGTCCGATCGCACAAGAAGTGTGTAAAATAGATAAGTCAGCTTGGGAAGAAATGGAACCTGGTCACTTTGCATCATGTCATTTTGCAGGTACAAAAATATAATTATTTTATGAACGTAATAAATCTTAGGGGGAACATTCATGGATTACTTAAATCACCCATTTTCAGCGAAACGCCATACTGTGTTCGCTAAGAAAGGCATGGTTGCCACATCGCAACCACTGGCAGCACAAGCGGGACTTGAAATCTTGCAAAAAGGTGGCAATGCCATAGATGCCGCAATCGCAACTGCAGCAGCACTTACTGTTGTGGAACCCACTTCAAACGGAATCGGCGGCGATGCGTTCGCACTAGTATGGACTAAAGATAAACTCCATGGTCTGAATGCCTCGGGTCCAGCACCACAGTCTATTTCCGCTGAGGCGATTCGTGCAAAAGGGCATGAAAAAATGCCGGTATTTGGAGTGATTCCTGTCACTGTTCCAGGAGTACCTGCTGCTTGGGCGGCACTGTCAGAAAAGTTCGGAAAGCTTCCGTTAAAAGACGTACTCGCTCCTGCAATTCGATATGCAGAAGAAGGTTATCCATTATCACCGATTCTCGGGAAGTACTGGAAAGGTGCCTATAAAAAGTATAAAGAAACTTTCACATCTGAGGAATTTGCTTCATGGTTTGAAACATTTGCTCCAGATGGCAGAGCCCCTGAGATAGGGGAAGTATGGTCTTCACCAGGTCATGCGAAAACATTGCGTGCCATTGGTGAAACAAACGCACGTGATTTCTACGAAGGTGAAATCGCCGACAAAATCGATGCGTTTTTTAAAAAGCATGACGGTTATTTAACGAAAGAAGATCTATCTATATATAAACCGCAATGGGTGGAGCCAGTGTCTACAAAGTATCGTGGATATGATACTTGGGAGATTCCACCAAACGGCCAAGGCATAGTCGCGCTTATGGCCTTAAACGTTTTTGAAAAACTGGACCCGCCAGCTTGGCAAAGTGCAGAAACATTCCATCAACAAATTGAAGCGATGAAACTGGCATTTACAGATGGTCAAGCATTCATCACGGAACCGGAAGATATGCCGGTAAGTGTAGAACACTTGTTGTCAAAGGAATATGCAGTGAAACGAGCGGCTGTAATTGGTGATACGGCAAGCAATCCAGAACCTTATGAACTACCTAAAGGCGGAACGGTTTACTTGGCGGCGGCTGATGACGAAGGAAACATGATCTCGTATATCCAAAGTAATTACATGGGCTTTGGTTCTGGGATTGTGGTACCGGGCACTGGTATAGGACTTCAAAATCGGGGACATGACTTCTCACTAGATGAAGCACATCCAAACGTATTAAAAGGTGGTAAGCGAACGTATCATACGATCATCCCAGGATTCTTAACGAAAGATGGCCAAGCTGTTGGACCATTTGGCGTAATGGGTGGTTACATGCAACCACAGGGACATTTCCAAGTAGTGACCAACACAGTCGACTACTTATTGAATCCCCAAGCAACGCTGGATATGCCACGTTGGCAGTGGATGAAAGGGAAAACCGTTCATGTTGAGCCGGAATTCCCGAATTATTTAGTACAGAGTTTAATTAGGAAAGGCCACGATATCCATGTCACGACGGATGGTGGAAGTTTTGGACGTGGACAAATCATCTGGAGAAATCCAGAAACAGGCGTATTACAAGGTGGGACGGAATCCCGAACAGATGGAGCCGTCGCAGCTTGGTAGAACGCATGATAGCGAAAAACACCACCGAACGTCCAGGGCGTGTTCTACATCGCGATATCAGTTTGGCTTTCTTTCGGATTGGCATGTTAGGTTTTGGAGGAGGTCCTTCTTCCATACCGTTGGTGCACCAAGAAGTAGTGAAGAAATATACGTGGATGAATGACGATGAATTTGGTGATACACTCGCACTGGCAAATACATTACCGGGACCTATCGGTACGAAAATGGCAGGTTATATTGGGTACCGAGTAGCGGGAATATGGGGCTGTCTCAATGCGGTCTTATCCTCGGTGATACCTACAGTCGTGCTGATGATTGCCTTTTTAGGATTATTACAGACATACAAAGATATTCCGTGGGTACAACATATGTCTGCTTCAGTAGTGCCGGTTGTAGCGGTAATGCTTGGCGTCATGACATGGGATTTTATCAAGAAATCAAGTGAATCGCTTGGATGGAAAGTAGCGATTTTTCTTTTGGCTGTTTCCGCCATATTAATAGAAGTTTTACATGTCCATCCTGCAATTGTGATTCTAGGTTGCATAGCTTTCGCTTTCTATCCATTACTGAAAAGGAGGAAAAAGGCATGATATATTGGTACATTTTTCTAGCCTTTTTCATTCCAAGTATTTTAGGTTATGGGGGGGGACCAGCATCCATTCCTTTAGTGGAGCATGAAGTGGTAGGGAATTATGAGTGGATGACAACCCAGGAATTTAGTAAAGTTGTCGCAATTGGGAATTCCTTGCCTGGTCCAATAGCGACGAAAATGGCTGGCTATATTGGCTATGCGGAAGGTGGAATAATGGGAGCTATCGTTGCGCTATTTGCAACGATTGCACCATCTTTAATCCTGATGGTAGTCCTGATGGCGGTGTTATTGAAATACAAAGATGAGCCGGAAGTTAAAAACTTAACGAAATTGATTCGACCAGTCATCGCCGTTTTACTTGGATTCATGACCATTCAATTTGCAAGAGAGTCTGTAGATGGCATTGGCATCGGCTACACTCTGGTCTTAATGGGAGCAAGTTTTGTTTTATTGGAAAAAGTAAAAATGCATCCGGCATTTGTGATCGGGTTGGCATTGATATTTGGCGCAATTACGGGTTTGTAAGAGTCGCAGAATGCGGCTCTTTTTGATGTTGAAAAAAGGCAGTAAAAGTTTAGGGAAATGAAACCATAACCTTACTTGGTCACTAAAAAATACGTTCAATACCTGAATCATCATGCGGGAATGGAATACAATGGATATATGTACTTTGTTGACGTTTGTTCGTCAATTCAGTATGATAGGATTGCTGACGTTAACTGTAAGTCATTGACAACTGACGACGTCGCCGTGCAAAAGGAGTGGAAAATCGCACGTCAAAAAATCGGAAAACAATGATAGCGCCTGAGCTGAAGAAATCGGACGAAATGGATCTTCAGCAGACGAGGAGGAGGAGTATCGAAGATTCGGCGGATACCTCCCGGCCGCGATGCCCGGTCGTAATTCTTTTTCTTAAACCGCAAAAGTGATTTTGCGTTTAAAGGAAGAAGAGGGCACATCGACAGCGTCTGCACGCTTTGCAGAACGCTTATTTTTGATGAATTTAAATTAATGGAGGATTATAAATTATGTGTGGAATTGTAGGATACATCGGAGAATTAGATTCGAAAGAGATTTTATTAAAAGGCTTAGAAAAATTAGAATATCGTGGATACGATTCAGCAGGTATTGCTGTTCGTAATGAAGATGGAGTTACCGTGTTTAAAGAAAAAGGTCGTATTGCTGACCTACGTCAAGCTGTTGAACTGGATGTTCACGCAAAAACAGGAATTGGGCATACACGCTGGGCAACTCATGGTGTGCCAAATCAGATTAACGCTCACCCACATCAAAGTGAATCTTCACGTTATACATTGGTTCATAATGGTGTAATTGAAAACTATCATTTATTGCAAAAAGAATATTTACCTGGTGTTGAGATGAAGTCTGATACAGATACAGAAGTAATCGTTCAACTTATTGAGAAATTTTCTAAAGATGGTTTGTCAACAGGCGAAGCATTCCGTAAAACATTGTCACTTTTACACGGATCTTATGCGATTGCTTTGCTAGACGCAGAAGAAGCGCAAACAATTTACGTGGCAAAAAACAAGAGTCCTTTATTAGTAGGGCTTGGTGACGACTTTAATGTTGTTGCTTCAGATGCTATGGCGATGTTACAAGTAACGAACCAATACGTGGAACTTCACGATCAAGAAATGGTGATTGTGAAAAAAGAGTCTGTTGAAATCCAAAAATTAGATGGGTCTGTTGTTCAGCGCGAAGCTTATACTGCCGAATTAGATATGAGTGACATCGAAAAAGGCACATACCCTCACTATATGTTAAAAGAAATTGATGAGCAGCCAGCAGTTATGCGCAAAATCATCCAAGCGTACCAAAACGAAAACGGTGAGCTAGAAATTGAAGAAGCGATTTTAACTGCTTTGAATGAAGCGGATCGTTTGTATATCATTGCAGCCGGAACAAGCTACCACGCTGGTTTAGTTGGCAAAGAGTACTTTGAGAAAATTGCTGGAATCCCAGTTGAAGTTCATATTTCAAGTGAATTCGGCTACAACATGCCGTTACTATCTGAAAAACCATTGTTTATGTTTATCACGCAATCAGGTGAAACAGCAGATAGCCGTCAAGTACTAGTGAAAATCAAAGAATTGGGCCACCCAACGTTAACAGTAACGAACGTACAAGGTTCTACCCTGTCACGTGAAGCAGACCACACGTTATTGTTATATGCAGGTCCAGAAATCGCTGTTGCTTCAACTAAAGCATATACAGCTCAAATCGCTGTCTTAGCTTTAACAGCAGCAGTTGCAGCGAAAAAAGCGGGACGTCAATTAGATTTCGATATCGTGCAAGAGTTAGGAATCGTTGCTAATGCCATTCAATCACTTGTGGATTCGAAAGAAGAATTAGAGCAAATCGCTCGTGACTTCTTATCATCAACACGCAATGCATTCTTCATCGGTCGTAACTTAGATTTCTGTGTCAGCATGGAAGGCGCATTGAAACTAAAAGAGATCTCGTACATCCAAGCAGAAGGATTTGCTGGTGGCGAACTGAAACACGGAACAATTGCATTAATAGAAGATGGTACGCCAATCTTTGCTCTTGCAACTCAAAAAGCTGTGAGCTTAAACATTCGCGGAAACGTAAAAGAAGTGGTAGCTCGTGGAGCAAATCCATGTATCATTTCAATGGAAGGCATGGAAGAAGAAGGCGACACATTGGTATTACCAAAAGTGCATCCTTTATTAACACCTTTAGTGTCTGTAATTCCATTACAACTAATCAGCTATTACGCAGCACTACACCGTGACTGTGACGTTGATAAGCCAAGAAACTTAGCTAAATCAGTTACCGTTGAATAAATTTTAACTACTGTTTGATCAATTTGTCCTATCGAAATAAAGTTCATTACTTGTTAATAAAGTTCTTTACTTACAAAAAAAGTACTTTACTGAATTTTAATGATTTTACATGTTCAATAAAGAAGACGAAAAACCTAGGGATTTTCCCTAGGTTTTTTTATAGCGATTTTTTTGATTTCAATTCTTTTTCAAGAGATAAAAATGACTTTAGCCGAGTAGTGGCAATTGCCTTTCCCACCTCTTTGTGTTGACAGAGTTTATATTTTTACTTCAACTGTCAGTGGTGCTATATGTTCTTTATTGGTTAATTTTGAAAAAATAGTGAATGTAATCATACCAATTACAAAGAAACTGATGGAAACTATATATGTTGGAATTACACCGCTTGCAAAGATGAATAGTCCGGCAATCACTGCTCCGAAAATAGACATGAGCCCATACGTAGCCATAAATATACTACGCGCATGATCGGGAACCATATTAGCAAGGAGTGCTTGTTTTACAGGAATATGCATTAGTTCACCTAGTGTTGCAAGGAACATAGCAACTATTAAAACAAGCGGAGTGCTATTGAAACTTATGATGATGTATCCAGTGAAATAAAGTACGATTCCCGCCAGCAAAACGGAACGATCTTTTAATTTCTTCAATAAAAAAGAAATAACAACAGTCAAGGTTACAACTAAAATCGTATTCTCAGATTTCAAAATCCCCAGCATATTGATGCCATCTACTTCTAGAGGTAAAAAGGAAACGAATGATTCTGGATCTGACATATCCTTTGCAAGCCGTAAACCGATAAAATTTGTCAGTTGTTCTTCAACAGATAAGACCAAGAGATTGGCTAACGCGAGAGCTGTAAAAGGTTTGTGTTTCCATGTTTCTTTATAAGCACTAAAAAAAGATAATATAGAAGCGAATCTTTTCTTAGGTTTCTCAGAAATAGTCGGTTCGATGACTCTCGTTTGAAAACTATCTTTAACAAAACGCAAGGTAATGATAAGTGAGACAAGTGTGACAAAAGATACTCCTATAAAGAGGTAGAAGTGATAATCCTTAAACATGAATGCTCCGACAACACCACCAATTGCAACTCCCAGGTTATTGAGCCAATAAGAGAAGGTATAGACTGCTCGTCTGTTATCGACATTACTTTCGTCGATTAGTAATGCTTGATAGGAAGGGCCGGCTGTTCCTGTGCACAGAAAAACAGCTAGGAAAAGAATAAACGTAACGTATGGGAGGTCAGCCCAAGGAGAATTCACAATTGCAATTGAGGCAAAACCGATAAAAACAAGGAATTCTGATCGGACAATCACTTTTTTCCTCCCAATACGATCGCCTAAATATCCCCCCAGAAAAGAACCGATAATACTTGCAGTCATGACTCCAAGAAACATGAATCCAGTTACAACGGTTCCTAAACGAGCAGCAAAAAATAGAACAATGTAAGGGGAAACAGACATAGAAGCCATAACAGTTAAAAATTGAAGAAGGAGTCTAATTTGAATGGTTTTGCTGAATTTAAGAAATTTCACGTGATTAAATCCTCTCATTATGATTGATTAATCAATCATTTATATGTTAAAAAGATGACCGAACATCAATTACGGTTCGGTCCAAATAGCTGCAATGCATATGGAGCATATTCAGCCCACCACATCTCGTGATCTGGATCATCCGCCAAGTTTAAACGGAGTCCCATTAAAAAGCTAGTGTAAGAAGTAGTGACAAAGAATGGGTCTAACTTTAGTAGAACGCCTTTTTGTTGACCATTCTCAACAAGCTCTGCAATTTTCTCTCTGAATCTTATGTGAAACAGATTGAGTTCTCTAAATGGTTCTTCAAACCGTTTATGTTGTCCAATTACTTGAACCACAAGACGAAGGAACAGACTATAATATGAGAATTGCTTAATATGTTTTTGAATCATGCTGTTAAGCTCATCAAGTGGATGATCGGCTTTAGGATTAAAATCAAGTAATTCAACAGAGAACTTTTCAAGAGGTTCAGTGATAGCACTATAAAATAACTCTTCTTTGGTTGCAAAATAAGTAAAAACACTTCCGAAACTTATTCCAGCTTCTTTTGCGACTTTAGAGATAGTCGTATCATTATATCCTTGTTCCGAAAACAGACGAATTGCTTCATCTAAAATTCGTTCACGCTTAGCTCGCATTTTAAGTTGTTGTTCTGTGGTAATCGACATATTTTACCTCCTATTAAATGATTGATTAATCAATCATTTAATATATAATATTCCATTGAGTTTGATTTGTAAACTAAATTCAAATAATATTTTAGATATATATTATACTTTGTTTTTTTCACTAGTTCATTCTCCGAACGTTTTTCAATGTCTACAAAAGTTTTATCATCAGTTCCGGGGGTTTTTGATGCTTTATTTGACTTGGTTGTTCTTTACGCTAATAAGAAGTTGTTCTTCGACAATGAAGTCCTGTAGCAGATGTAAGGATTCTTTAAAGTTTTGTTTCCTTCTTCCACTAACCTGCTTCGTTAGTCGAATAAGAATATTTCCACAATTATTAATATTTTACTTCACTACTGCCAATTTCTTCTGGTCCAAATTCCCAAAGACCATCAAAACGAAGACAATATAACCTTCCGAATCACCTGCTTGTCATCTTTGATACAGGGAGAACCAAATGTAATTGAATAAATTCCTGGTGTTGAGATTGATGTACTAGAATTTGTTTGTATCGCTAGAGACTTTGGTGATTTTTAATCAGATATGATAGCAGAAGAGATTTCTTCTTAAGTTACCGGGTGCTTTAGTTGAAGAGCAGGATGCCTTTGCAGGGCAGCTTTTCTTTAAGAAAAAATTAATCATATGGATTTTCAAGTAAACGTAATGTACTTTACCAGGCGTTTTATTGTGGTTTGACATAAAAAAACAGCCGGAGGGTCACCGACTGCTTGATGATTTAAAGACATAACATGAATTTGGGTTATAT
>JBEVEQ010000289.1:0-4099 GCA_040512715.1 Paenisporosarcina sp.
AAGGGCCATCGGGATCGGGGAAAACGAAAATCGCTGAAACGATATCTTACGAATTTAATCAACCTATGCACAGCATTAATTGTTCGGTAGATTTAGATGCAGAAGCGTTAATTGGCTATAAAACATTGGTGCAACAAAACGGAAATACTCAAATTGAGTTTGTTGAAGGTCCGGTTGTGAAGGCTATGAAAAAAGGACATATTTTATATATTGATGAAATTAATATGGCTAAACCTGAAACACTTCCTATTTTACATAGTGTGCTTGACCACCGACGTATGTTGACTAACCCCTTTACTGGAGAAGTGATTGTAGCCAATAAAGATTTTACCGTTATTGCTGCGATTAATGAAGGATATATAGGAACATCACCTCTAAACGAAGCGTTAAAAAATCGGTTTATTTCCTTTTTAATTCCTTATCTTACGGGTCAACCACTAAAAGAACTTTTTGAACGGGAATTTCCATCAGCTGCATCAAAATTAATCACATCTATGTTGAATTTGTCTGAAGATATTTTTATCCAAGCAAAAAATGGTTTGTTAAGTGAAGAAGCCGCATCCATTCGAAGCTTACTTGATGCTACGGAATTAGCACAGTACATGGATCCAAAACGTGCGATCCAGTACGCGATTGCAGAGAAGATGGAAGATGAGACTGAAAAAGAGTTGATTATTCAGCTTGCCAATACTTGGGTAAAGTGAGGCGTCTAGAGTGACATCACTCAATAGATTTATACAATTTAATAATGAAACCATTGATGCAAAAGAAATGATTCGAATGGAACAATTAGCAAGAGCCCTGAGTCAGAATCCGTCACTCTCCCTAACTATTCGAAAGTTGATGGAATTTCAGCCTAAAGTTGAAAGTATGTCGATTAGTCATTTTTGGCAACATCGCGAGAAAGATATTGAACATAAAGGTCAACTCTCAGATTTGTATTTACTCACATTAGGATTTTGGAAACAGTTTGATTTGCGTGAGTGGGAGAGCTACAAGGAAAAAGTTGAACATTTTTTGCTAAAAGAATTTGCCTTTCAATTATTATTATCTGCGGAAGAATTTAGACTATCCAACTTAATCAGTCAGCAACGACCTGGTACTGAAAATGCTTTTACGGTAAGAGAAGAAGTTTATGTAGCCTATCATGAACAACAACTTCAAGTGAATCTGAATAAAGGGTTTTTTAGTGATGCCTTATTCAGTTTTTTATACATTTCTCTTCGAAAAACCACAAGTTTTGATGTCGACTTATATCCAGCATATTTTAAAAGAATTTTAGAGAAATGGCAGTTTGTGTTTGATTCAACTTCCACTGCAGACAACGTCAAAATCTGCTTGGATATTCTTTATCATCTTGAAGATGTTATTTCAAAAGACCTTATCCATACATTTATGTCAATACATGAAAATCTAATGGAAACTAGTTATGCAGAAAAAGCTAAAAGCCAAGTTAATCAAGAAGATTCTAATAAAGATTCACAACCTGATTCAATTGAAGAAATGTTTAACACTTGGCACCGCGAAAATGAGAAGGAAAAAGGAAATCATCTTGAGTTTGATTTAAATAATGGGAATAAAGGAAATATAAACGATAGTCGTTTTGAAGAGGGAAATGAAGCCAACGATATTCAAAGTGAAGTAGGGGGTTCTTCGGTTTCAAATAAGGATGAATTACAGCAAGCAAAGGGTACCCCCAATAAAAAGTCTAATTCTCCGAAACAAACAGGTGAACGTTTCGGTGATGAACATGTGAATGTAACGTATCTTGAGTCAAAGATGACATCAAAACTTAGTTTGACTCAAAAAAAGCGCATTGAAGATATCCGCATGCAACAAAAACCTTATGTGAAGTCATTTATAAAAGAGATAAGAAAGCGAATCGAACAAAAGCAAACAGACAAAAGAACAAATTTATCAATGGGGCGCTTGACCTCAAAATTAACTACATTGATTATAGACGATCGACCAAAACCTTTTTATAAGAAACAAAAACCAGCCATTCCATTAGACGCTGTTTTTGGATTACTGGTAGATAGTTCAGCATCCATGATGGATAAAATGGAGGAAACGAAAAAAGCAGTTCTCCTTTTCCATGATGTATTGCGAAATTTAGGTATACGTCATGATATTGTCTCGTATAACGAAGATGCTTACGAAGCTAATGAAAAAGAACAACCAAATTCCTTTGTCTTTTGTCATCAAGTGGAGGATGGAACTTTAGATAATGCGGATGCCATTTTTTCTTTAGAAGCACAAGAAGACAATCGTGATGGACTGGCGATTCGCTGGATGTCAGAGAGATTACAAAGACGGTCGGAAAAACACAAATTTATCTTATTATTCTCCGATGGGGAACCTTCTGCTTTTGGATATGCAGCTAACGGCATTATCGATACAGCGGAGGCAGTGATCGAAGTAGAAAAAAAGGGGATTCATATACTTCATTTGTTTTTAAGTTCAGAAGAACCATTGGAAGAACAAATACAAGTGTTTAAAATGATGTTTGGTGCGAAAACAGCGGTTGCCAAAAATGTAGATGAATTTACTTCTCAAACCCTTCGTTTGCTAAGAAGGATGTTGTATTTAATTGTGAAATGAAGAAGTTTTGAAAAAAAACCGATCTCAAGTTTGAGGTCGGTTTTCTTTCTCATTATGAACAATTAGTAAACGTTGTTTTAACTCGTCTTCCATTCGTGCAATTTCTTTTTCTGCCGCTTTTCGTTTTACTCGTCCGTCAGCTTGAATGCGAAGTGTTTCTTCAATGGTTTGTAGTAAATTTTCTTGAGTTTGTTTCAACGTTTCAATTTCTACAATTCCACGTTCATTCTCTTTAGCTGTTTCAATACTGTTCATTTTTAACATTTCTGAGTTTTTCAGTAGCAAATCATTCGTTGTTTTCGTTACTTGTTTTTGAGCTTCAACAGCCTTTAATTGTCGATTTAATGTTAAAGCAATCGCAATCTGGTTTTTCCAAAGGGGAATAGAAGTCATAATTGATGATTGGATTTTTTCAGCCAAGGTTTGGTTTGTTTGTTGTATCATTCGAATCTGTGGAGCACTTTGAATGGTGATTTGTCTCGATAATTGCAAATCATACAGTCTTTTCTCTAATCGATCTAAGAACTGTGCCATGTCATTCACTTCTTGATAGGCCATTTGATCAGATGAAGCTTCGGCCTTTTGACAAAGTGCAGGGATGATTTCATTGATTATTTCATCTCGTTTAATTTCAGCAGCCGCAATGTAAATATTGAGAGCTTGGAAATAGGCTTTATTTTGATCATATAATTTATCAAGCATATGCACATCTTCAATTAAACCACGTTTGGAATGTTCTAATTGAATGCCAATACGATCTATTTGAGTACTTAATTTTTGGTATTTTGTCATTATTTCTTGAAGAGAACGTGAGACTTTCCCAAATAATCGCTTTATACCAGATTTCTTTTTCGTGGTTAGTTCTTCTGGATTGAGTTGAGTTAACTTATCCATTAAATCTTTTAGAATATCACCAACAGGTCCGATATCTTGCTTTTGAACATGATCCAGCATTTGATGAGAAAAACGAGACAATTCAGTTTGAGCATTTGCGCCATAAGTTAGTATAGCTTCATAGTTACCAGCAGGTATTTGAGAAGCAAGAACTTTTGCTTTTTGTTGTTCTTCATCGGAAAGTCGTTCTAAAAAAGTGACACTTTTTTCTTCAGTATTGGAAGCTTCCTTTTGAAGAGTCGGTTGTATGTCAAATGGGGAGTCTAAAAGATCATCCATCATTTTTACAGACCTAGAATCCATTTGTTTTTCTGTCATGAGGTAAATCTCCTTTCAACAATAAAGGTTTTTCATGTTTGGCAATTGAAATCTTTGCAAAGTCTAGCTCCATTTTTAAATGCTCGATATCGGAAGCTAATACTTGATGAAGGTCATTTTCCATCACATGATTCAATTCAAGTAAGGTTTCTCTAGTATCTTGAAGTGCTATTTGAACAGCTGGTGCTTTAACAGGTTGAGATACAAGTAATGTATATTTTTCTGTAAGTTCAACCGCTGACTCTAAATGTGCATAAAAAAATGGTTCTATATGATAGAACTTTTT
>JBEVEQ010000295.1:0-3764 GCA_040512715.1 Paenisporosarcina sp.
TTAGGCTTTGCTTTATCCCTTATTTTTTTATTGTTCCCAGCTGTTAAAAATGGCAGCACTTTAAGAAAAAATAAAGTGCCATTTTACGATATTATTTTGGCCTTACTTTCTGTATGTGTAGGACTTTATTGGCCATTAATGCAAGATCACTTATTTTTAAGTGTTGGGAATTTGACCCTACCTGATTTAATTATCGGGATTTTAGCGATTGTTCTAACATTAGAAGCGACTCGCCGTGCTGTTGGGATGCCTATTACAATCATTGCAGTCGTATTTCTAGTTTATGCATTTTTCGGTCGATACTTCCCTGGGTTTTTAGCTCATCGTGGACAAGATATTGAGAGTATCGTTCAATTAATGTTCTTTACAACAGATGGGATTTTGGGAACACCTCTTAGTGTTTCTGCAACATTTATTTTCGTTTTCCTACTCTTTGGAGCTTTCCTAGTTAAAACAGGTGTAGGGGAATATTTTAATGACTTAGCCGTATCATTTGCTGGACATTTAGTTGGCGGACCTGCAAAGGTTGCTATTTTTTCTAGTGCTTTGCAAGGAACAATATCAGGTAGTTCAGTTGCTAACGTAGTAACTTCAGGAGCTTATACAATTCCAATGATGAAACGACTAGGTTACAATAAAGAATTTGCTGGAGCGGTAGAAGCATCATCTTCTACAGGTGGACAAATCATGCCACCAATCATGGGTGCTGCTGCTTTCTTAATGGTCGAATTTATTGGTGTCGATTACTGGACTATTGCAAAAGCTGCTGCTATACCTGCCTTGCTTTATTTTGCAGGTATATGGATAATGACTCATTTTGAAGCGAAACGCTTAGGCTTAAGAGGTTTAACAAAAGAAGAAATGCCAGATCGAAAAGAAATCCTTAAAAAGATTTATTTACTGATTCCGATCGTTGGGATTATCGTTCTTCTTATGGTTGATGGTGTAACGACCATGCAAGCAGCTTTATACGGGATTCTTTTAACGGTTATTGTGAGTGCTGTAAGAAAAGAAACACGAATGAGTTTCAAAGATATGATAGAAGCATTAGTCGATGGGGCAAGAACGGCCCTCTCAGTAGCTGCAGCAACAGCAGCTGCGGGTATTATTGTAGGGGTAGTTGTGAAAACTGGACTAGGTCTAAGTTTAGCGAATGGTTTAATTTCTGCATCTGGTGGGAACATTCTGTTGACGTTATTTTTCACCATGATTGCAGCGCTAATTCTAGGTATGGGTTCACCAACCACTGCAAACTACGTCATTACATCGACAATTGCGGCGCCAGCTATTATCACACTATTGATGTTAGATAGCCCTGAGGGTGCGGCAATACCAGTTGCAATTGCTCTGTCAGCTCACTTGTTTGTATTCTATTTCGGTATTATCGCAGATATTACTCCTCCTGTTGCATTAGCAGCAATGTCAGCCGCTGCCGTTTCGGGTGGGGAGCCAATTAAAACCGGTATCATTTCATCCAAATTAGCGATAGCTGCATTTATCATTCCGTATATGTTTGTGTTATCACCGGAAATGTTAATGATTGATGCGAGTCTTATGGAAATAGTGATGATATCAGTCACTGCTTTAGGTGGGATGATTGCTATTGGAGCGGGTGTCATTGGGTATTGGTATCGTCAATTAAACATTATCGAACGTCTTCTATGTGTAGTAGCTGGATTCTTATTAATCTATCCAGAAGGTTTATCAGACACAATAGGTTTCGTCATGTTTATTGTTTTATTCGCCACTCAATATTTCACTCGTGACAAAAGTCATGATAAGAAAAAAGCTGTCTCAGTAGCTTAAATTAATTGAACCGAATGTAACGGCTATAATTTGCCGATACGTTCGGTTTTTTTTATGTAAATTTATTTAGTTACTCAAAGGAGTTTCATTTATGATATGATTTACTTATTAAGTTATCATAATATTACCATTAATAGGTAAAAGGAGACTAACCATGAATCTACAAGAATTAGCAAAAAAAATTAATGCATGCGTAGATGATGTAGACTTAGTTGCAGCTCGAAAGTATATGGAAGAAAATAAAACTATATTAGTGGAAAATAAAAGTTTATTAAGAAGAAATGCCCGTGAATTGTTCGATTTCCTTTTGAACTCATCAGAATCTGATTCAAAGCCTCTTTCTAGAGAGGAAGTGGCGGCAACGAATGCCATCAACCTGTACGCCTCTAGATTTGATATAAGAGGGTTAAAGATTGCGGTTAAAAATCATAGTGAGTTGCTTTTACGCGAGGATATTACTCCTTATTTAAATAAAGACGCAAGAATATTATTAGAAGGCATGGGTGCGATTCAAAAAGCAGCTAATTAATAACCATAAAACAATTCCAATCTAGTGAAAGACTAGAGCTGGAATTGTTTTTTTATGGTGTTGGAATGATTGTCAAACGCTATGAATACAATAATACAAAGTTAGTAGGAAAGGAGGGAAAACGTTGTTTGAAGTTTACAATATCGCCATTATTCCATTAATTCTTGGACTAGTCGAATTGTTTAAACGTGCGGGAGTATCGAGTAGGTTCTCACCATTTGTAGCTGTTATTCTGGGAGTTTTAGCTGGAATCTTTTATATTTCTACAGATATTAAGGAAGGTATCATTATCGGACTTATGCTAGGTTTATCTGCAAGTGGATTATATAGTGGATCCAAAAACTTTATGCAAGGCAGCGGGAAGTAACCGCTGCTTTTTTTACATTGTTACGAAAGTTTACTGATAACAGTAGAAGGAAAGACATCAGCTTGCATCATTGGGGGTGCAAGCTGAGTTTTTCAAATCTCGTATCCTGTATACTCCAGTTGAAAAGTGAAATTAAGTAACCATGTATTTTTTTGAAAATTATTGCTCATTCTAGTGTTGTGGACAACCATTTAGGGAATAAGCTAAATGGTAACTGATTTTATTCAAAGGGGATATGAAAATGAATGATCGATTACTAGAGAGCTTAGGAGAATATTTTGTTTATCACTGTGTATTAGAAAGATGCGGATTAACCTTTGAGCAATTTGTTGATAAATGGGAACGAGGTATGTGGCAAGGATTTTAAGATGCCTTGCCAGACCTTTTGTTCTTAATATCCACCACGTTCATCAACATTGTGATTGTTCTGACCATCTTTAACATGTAACTCTTTCTTTTGCTCATCAGAAAGTTCGTTGCCTATAGGTTCTGTGATATTTACTTCGTGGATTTTTGTTTGAGTGTACTTCACTTCGGAATCATTCGATTTCTTTTCCATATTATTTCATCCTTTCTAGAACTAAATTTAAACATTCATGGTATGTTCAAATACCTTATTTTAATACACGATCGATTCAAAAAGCCGCTTGCCATCAGGCGAAGCGGTTTTTGCTTTTCCTATTCGTCTTTATTTTCTAGGTTCTTGTTTGAATGTTGCTGATTTTTTTCCATTTTCAAACGTTCTAATTCGTTCTCTTGACCTTGATTGTTTTGATTATTTTGTTGCTGATAAATTCGTTGGTGTTTATTTTGTTGGTTGTCATTATCTTGACCTTTTTGTCCCATTTTAAAACCTCCCTCTAAGATGTTCTTGCTAAATACTCTTTTCCCTTCTGATGTAAAATAAAACGTAATTCCTATTAAATGGTAGCTTTTAACCAATTCCTCTAATTTTTATTAAGAAGATTGAACCGAAAAATTTTAGATTAAAGCATATTTTTTTGAATAAGGGGTATGTAATAAATAGCAACATCGATTTAACGACTAACGCTAAGTCTTCTT
>JBEVEQ010000297.1:0-13097 GCA_040512715.1 Paenisporosarcina sp.
TTAGGACTTCCCCACTCTTCTTTTCCATGATGAGAAAGAACCATATGTTGAAGAAGCATTACTTCTTCCCCTACGATTTCAAGCTCATCAGCTGCTTTGGCTATTTCATTCACCATAATGGTAATATGACCTAATAAATTCCCCTCGATCGTGTACGTAGTTGCTACAGGTCCAGAAAGCTCAATTACTTTCCCCACATCGTGTAAAATAATACCTGCATAGAGTAAATCCTTATTGATAGTCGGATATAATTCACATAAAGCTTTACCAAGCTTCAGCATCGAGACAACGTGATCAATTAAGCCGGATACATAATCATGATGGTTTTTCGTTGCAGCTGGATACGTAATAATTGCTGGTTGATGCTTCTTCAATAAATGTCGTGTGATGCGTTGAATTTGTGGATTCTTCATTTCAAAGAAAAACTGCATAAGTTCTTCTAATAATATTTCCTTCGATTTTTCCGCAGATGGAACTAGATCACTTAAAGAAATACCTTCATCCTCTTTGGTTGGTCGAATACTCTTAATACGCAATTGATTTTTCCCTCGGTAATGTTGAATTTCTCCACCTACGCGTACAATTGCCTCTGCGTGATATAACGTTTCATGTTCTTCATTCGTATCCCAAAGTTTGGCTTCAATATCACCGCTTTTGTCTTGTAAAATAAGCGTCATAAACGGATTTCCTGTAGTCGTAAAAGCTTTTGTGGATTGTTTGATTAGTAAATATTGATCCACCGTTTCTCCAACCGCTAATTGTGTGATTCCTTTCATATGGTCGGCACACTCCTTTCTTTTTGCAATGTTGCTACATCAATAACGTGCGCATGCGGCCAAATCGATTTCATTTCTTCATGGCATGTAAAATACAAGAATTGATGATTGGACTCCAAACTGCTCATTAATTGAACCATTTGGTTTACTCTGTATCGGTCAAAGTGAACAAATGGATCATCCATAATAATTGGAAGGGGAACTGTGTCTAGTAATGATTCTGCTAGTGCAAAGCGCAATGAAATATATGCTTGTTCTTTTGTCGCTTGACTCAATTCTGCTATTTTAAATCTCATTCCTTGAGGATTTATTGCTTCAAAAATCCCTTCTTCATTTACTTCGAGAACATCATATCGATTCCCTGTTAAATGTGTAAAGAATTGTTGAGCTTTTTCCAAAACAAAAGGTAACCTTTTTTCTTTCAGGTTGTCCATCGTTTGTTTTATGGCTTCCATAACTGCCTTATTGACAGCCCACTTATGTGCTAGCTCAGCAAGCTCGGCTTTTTTCTGTTCAAATTGCTGAAGAACGTCACCATAATAATCGTCACTTAAAAGTGAATTGGTTTGTTGTTTTAACATAGCTCTTTCGTCTAAAAGTTCATGTCGTGTTTTTTCGATATCAGCTGTTCTTTCATCTAAATTTTCAAGAAGAATGTTTTGATCCTCATCATTCACTTGAGGAATGGTTACTTCTCCAATTGAATTTAATTGCATTTCTATTGCAGCTAATTCTTGTTGGAGTAATAGTTTTGTTCGGTATGCTCCATCCGCTTCATAAAATGCGGCTTCATCGATTACAGCAGCTTCTTTCCATAAGTCTTCAATTTCCTTGGCTTGAACTTTATACAATTTTTGTTTTTCATTTAATTGTGTAGTCCAATCGTTTATTTTTTCATCGGTATAGGCTTGTTGAGTTTGACGATTCTTCCAATCATTCGTTACTTCTCTTAAACGATGGTAAGCATTGTTTTCAGTAAGAGATTCATTAGTCAATTCCATCATATTCGTTACACGGAAATTAATCTCGCTTGTAACCTCTAAATGTTCAGCTGATTTTTGAGTAATGGTATGTTGGTGTTCTTGAATGTCTCTGATACGTTTAAATAATTCTGGAAACAATTGTGTTTGTGTCAATCCATCAAATCCGTGTGACATTAGAAACTCATTTAGGAGGTTATCTGCATCAAGTCTCTTTTGCGTGAATCCCTGTAGATTCTGAATTAACTTCCCTTTTAAATGTTGCTTTTCAGATTGCTGGTCTAAAAGTTGTTTTTGTCTGTCTTGATAATTCTTTACTTTAAGGGCTACTTGTTCAGCATTTGACAGCTTTTGTTCAACAAGTGAAATATCTTCACGATATTCTTTCTTGCTGGCTTTAGGAGCAGCTTGATACCCATTCATTAATAAAACCAAAACCATACTAGCTAAAAGGACACCTATACCAGCTATTAACCATTTGCTAAGCAATGCAGCCCCAATGATAGAAACTAATAATATAAGTCCACTTACGATAAACGGAATCTTAGATGTCATAGAAGGTGATACTGATTCTAAAGAAACATTTTGTCGAGCTTTCAATTCGGCTAATTGGTTGACCAATGAAGGTACCTTATTTGCCAACTGGATCTCCTCGTCAGTTGGTTTCCCCACTTCTAACTCAGCTAATTTACGATTGGATTCTTCTAAATCTGATTCTAGTCGCGTCATACCTTGCTGTTCGTATCGAATCGATTCCTCTACTTTTGTGAGATTATTCAGTATTTGTTGGAAATATTCTTCTTTTTGAAAAGACACGTCCATTTCTAAGACTTTAGCAAAATGATTTTCATCTTTAACACCAATCAGACGTATCTGCTGTTCCATTTCCCGCTTTGCTTGGTCTCGTTCATTTGCTAACTGTTGTTTACGAAGCTGTAAATGATGCCATTCAGATTCTTTTGATAAATAGGCTTCTAACTGTTTAATGTGTTCAATTGAATCTTTATCAAACAATTGTACATTAGCCTGTTGAATATTATGTTCTAATTGTTTTACTTGAATGTCGAGTTCTTGGACACGATCTTTTAGAGATTCATATCGACGAATCCCTTCTTTTGGAAAGGTTTGCTGTATTATATTATTTAACCTGTTATTTAAATCTTGTTGTTGCTGTAACAATGGTTTTACTTGTCTATATTTCACAAATTGTTCATTTTGGTGTTTTAAATCTAATTCTTCTACGGATAATCGTTTTAAATCTAGCTCTATTTCGGAAATACGTAAAATAGAAGGTTCATATTGATCAATTTTAGAGCGGGAATCTTTTAGAGTTTGCTCGAGTGTTCGAATCTCATCAATTTTCACATTCATTTCTGGATTTTTACCTGATTTTTTAAATAAAGAATTCATTTCCTTCGAAGTTCGTTGTTCAAGCTTATTCATCGCATCGACTCCAGTAGTCCCAGATGCTAGTAACGTTCTACTTAATTCTTCTTCTGTCATTTTCTCGAAGTTTTGCAATTGTAATAGGGTAAATGAAAAAATAGATTCGAAAGATGATCGGTCATACCGGTACAGTACTTTCTTGAGCGCTTCCTCATCTCCACGAGTTCCATTTTCAAAGTAAACTGTTACATCACCCGAAGATTTCCCTTTAGTCCGTTCTACGATTACCTTTCCAAACTCGGGATGAAGAATATGAACTTGACCACCGTGTCTCCCGCCACCTTTTGGCTCATATCTTAAAAGTCCTTGATTGCGAATCGGGAATCCAAAAAGCACAGATAAAATAAATTGCTGAATTGTTGTTTTTCCTGCTTCATTTGAGCCAAAAAAAACATTAATGCCATCTTTTAAATCAATTTGAATATCTTCGTGCAGTCCAAATCCATATATGATGAGTTTTTGAATTTGCATGGGATTCTCACTCCTTTATAGAAAGCTCTCTGTGTATAAATGCACGTGCAGTTTGTTCAATATCTTTATAGGATTCCTCTGTTAACTTGTCCATGAATCGACTTGATTTTGAGTGTTGATAAACATCACTAACGATTTCTTTCCATTCTTGAGTATCCCAATTCTCCATCACCGAAAGAACTTGTTCTGTAAGGCCACTTGATTCCATTTCAACCGTCTCTGGCATTTCGAGTGAAATGGATTGAACCCAAACATGTGGATCTTTAAATTCTTGATTTTCACGAATCATCGCTAACCATTCATCCATTGGAGTTGCTTCAAACATAGCGAGAGTATGGATATCTATTTCAGTAAGCAAAACTTCGATAACACCCGCTCCATGCTCACTTCTGAATCGATCTATTACCTCTTCCATCACATCAAACCACTCATTAGCATGAACAATGTCTTTACACGAACAAATCACTTGGTCATAAATAATGGCTGATGTAGGAACAAAGTTTAATGTTGAGTGCCCTTTTTCTAAGCTGACATCATAAAAACCTTTTATTCCTTTTTCATTTCGATGGCGACTTTGAATATTTCCCGGGTAAACAATTGGTGGTTCGACGTTTAATACTTGTCTTTTATGAATGTGACCAAGCGCCCAATAATCATAATTTTTACTAAGGAGTTCGTCTTTCGTAAAAGGTGCATAGACAGCATGTGTGGTGTCACCAGCTAAACTACCATGCAACATCCCAATATGTAATGCGTCTTGATGGGTTGCTTCTTCATATAAAGGCATCATGGATTCTTTAACATGTCTCTCTTTATAGCTAAATCCGCTAATGTAAATATCCTGTTGGCGGATTTGTATATGTTTCTTTTCAGTTTTCTTGTCAAATACATGGACATTTTCCGGCAATTGAAAGCGTGTCCACTTGCCTCCTAAATGATCATGATTCCCATGGCTAAGAAAGACAGGAATTTGATGTACATGAAGAAGTTCCATTCCTTGTTGAAACTTGTGTTGAGCTCGTAAACTACGGTCTTCGCCATCATATATATCGCCAACAATTAATAAAAAGTCCGGCTTCTCTTGAACCGTATAGTCAATTAATGTTTGAAATGCTTTAAAGGTACTTTCTCTTAGACTTTTCAACTGTGAGGCAGGCATAGAAGTTACGCCTTTAAAAGGACTATCTAGATGTAAATCTGCTGCATGAAAAAAACGAATAGTGGACATGAAAACAACCTCCTTTAAAAATCGAATATTTGTTCTTATTTTACCATTTCAAATGGAAAATGGCTACTAAGCTCGAAGTTGGATTCCTATAGTTAATGAAGTGGATTAGGCGCGTATTTCCTGGCTAGTTATCATCTTATTTAAATTTAGAAGAAATTAACAGAGCCTTATAAAAAGAAAACTACCATGAACACTTGGTCCATGGTAGTTAGATTATTAACTCTTTCCAAGTTGAATTGCTTTCTTAATATCTTTTAAGGATTGAGAAGCACCATACATTAAGACACCTCCACGGTACACACGTGAACCAAACCAACCGAGAATAAAAATGCTTACCAACAAAATGGCTATACCTAAGATTGGTTCCCAAATTGGCAAGTCCAGCATACCCACTCGTAAAAACATAACTAACGGCGTGAAAAAGGGGATATACGATGCAATTTGTACATAACTTGCTTCTGGATTCCCTATCCCAGAAAATGCAATAAAGGATGCGATGATGATTAAGAATGTCATTGGTAGTAATAATTGCTGAACATCTTCTGTACGACTTACGAGTGATCCCAACAAAGCAGCCAAAGTGGCATAGAGGAAATAACCTAGTAAGAAAAAGACGATAGCAAAAATCATAGTGCTAATACGAACATTTGAAAATCCAAAGAAAGAAAACACCCCGGATGTTAAATCTGATGAACTCGTTTTTAATGCAACAAATCCAACTAAGCCAAATAAAGTAATTTGTAATAATCCGAGGGTCCCAACTCCAGCAATTTTTGCAAACATATGCTTAACCGGTGAAACACTCGAAATAATGATTTCCATTACTCTTGAAGATTTTTCTGTGGCAACCTCCATGGCAATCATATTTGAATAATAGAATACGGCAAAATAGATAACAAAAATCAATACATACACTAAACCTCGTGCTTGACTTAACTCTTCTTCAGACTTCGATGAATCGACAACCGCATCTTGTTTAAATAGTATAGGCGTAAATAGCTGCGCTACTTCTGCACCAGACAGTTCAAGAGATTCCGCTTTCATATTCGTTTGAACATTTTGTAATGCTTCTTGTATATTCATTGGTTGTTCAACAGCATTAGCATTTTCAGAAGTGTAGATTGCTTGAATCGTATTTGTTTCATCTAAGGATAACTGCAGAAAGCTCGAGATCTCTCTATCTTTAATTTTTTGCTCTAACTTGCTGACTGATTCAGATGAAGAAACTAATATTAATTCACTATCAGTTGAACTCAACTGTTTTTGCAAAAGTTCAAGTAATCGGTCACTGTCATCAACTACCAATACTTGGTCTTTATTTACTTCTGAACCAAAGACACCTGCTTCTTCTATTTTAGAAATAATGGTGGATAAATTAGACATCAAGAAAATGCCGGCAATCACAATCAATGTAGTAATGACAAATGATTTGGTTTTAGCTTTCGTCCAAAAAGATTGTTTAAAAATAATCCAAAAATCACGCATGATCTTTACCCACCTTTTCTATGAAGATATCTTGTAAAGAAGGTTCTTCAATAGCGAAGTACCGTATGTCACCTTTACTTATGGCCAATCTTAATAACTCATGCGCTGTTCGTTCCTCTTGAATTTGGAACAGGCCACCCTCTTTTGAAGATTTAAATGAGGTTACTCCTTGATGTTCATTTAAAAAACTCAAATCAAAATCTGCTTTAAGGCGTACATTTTGTCGCCCGAATCCACGCTTTATTTCTCGAAGCGAACCACTAATGAGATCTTTCCCGTGATCCATAATACAAAGCTGCTCGCAAAGCTCTTCTACATGGTCCATTCGATGACTTGAAAAGACAATCGTTGCTCCTTCGAGTTGGACCTCGATTATCGCTTTTTTAAGCATTTCTACATTAACTGGATCTAATCCACTAAACGGCTCATCTAAAATAATGAGTGAAGGCTTATGTAATAGCGATGCAATGACCTGTATTTTTTGCTGATTTCCTTTTGATAACTCTTCTACTTTTTTGGATGCATAATGTGGAACTTCAAATCGCTCTAACCACTGAGTTATAGCTAGTTTAGCATCATTTTTCTTCATTCCACGAAGTTGCCCTAAATACATAAGTTGGTCTTCGACTTTCATTTTTGGATAAAGACCACGCTCTTCTGGCAAATAGCCAATATGGGTACTATTCGAGTAAGTAATCGGCTTCCCATTCCATGAAATGGAACCTTCTGTAGCGTCCAACAAACCTAAGATCATTCGAAATGTTGTAGTTTTCCCCGCTCCATTTGCACCAAGAAACCCATACATACTCCCTTGCTCAACTGTCATTGAAAGGTTATGAACTGCCGTAAAATCACCAAACTTCTTTGTCACTTGTTCAATTTGTAATGTCATCTGTGCACCCCCTTAGAATTTTTTCTCTGCAATAATTCCACCTATTGCAAAAGCAATCATATGCGCCACATAAACAAAAGTTAAAAGAAAGAATGAAAAACCAGGACCTTCTACAATAAGCGAAGCCATCCATGCAGCGACGATACAAAACGTAGAGATGACCCATGCCAATGAGCGTGCTTTATTCTGTACTTGATGATAGCGCTCGTCAAAAAGACGCTTCTTTTTCCCACTTTTACGCACAAAATGAAAGACAATCCAGATGGTAATAAAGCTTATAAAGTACCCTGACAATGCTGTCACCAAATTTTGTCCCTCAAGCATTTTCTTCATCCTCCTCATAAATGAATATGTCTTCAATTGTGCAATTAAACAATTTAGAGAGTTTAAATGCTAAATTTATAGATGGATTGTATCGTCCTTTTTCTAAGGAAATAATCGTTTGCCTCGATACATCTAACTTTTCTGAAAGATCATCTTGCGTCATATTAAATTCATTTCGTTTCTCTTTCACAAAGTTTTTCATTTATCACCTCTCCTTTTTGTAAAGTTTACTTTACGTAAAGCTTACTTTACAAACTAATATCTGTCAATACCATGTTACATCCTTTTTTTTTGAAATAAAAACTTGTATAATGAACCTAGATTCATTTCAGAAAGGTTGGACATTATATGAAACCTTATAAATTTACCGCTTTTGAACCAACAGGCAAGTTAATCGTAGAAGAAACTTGGGAATTTGCTTCAGATGAAGAAGCAAAAGCAAAAGGTCAGGATAAAATCGACGAAAAGCAGTTAACTGAAGCAACTCACCGTTTAGTGAACACTTCTGGAAAACTGATTTTATTTCACGTATAAAAAAAGTCTGCAAGAGTGGTGTTACACTCGATGCAGACTTTTCTTATTTATTCTCCTTGAAATTGAGGTTTGCGTTTTTCAACGAAAGCTTGAATTCCCTCGAGATGATCCTTTGATTTTCTCATGGCCACTTGTGAAGTGCTCTCAAGGGCTAATATCCGCTCGAGCTCATGCACATGTTGAGTATGTAAAATTTGCTTTGTAGCAATCATAGCTTTTACGGGTGACGCTAATAATTTTACCGCCGTATTTTCTGCTTGTTCGTAAGCCTTTCCTTCTGCCGTCACTTCATCGATTAATCCGAGTGATAGTGCCTCATGACCATTCAAGACTTTTCCTGACCAAATTAATTGTTTGGCTTTCGGAATGCCAACTCGTTCTTTTAAGAAGAAATGGCCAGCTCCATCAGGAATTAATCCAATACCGATAAAATTCATTGCAATTTTACTATTTTCTTCTGCAATTATAACATCACAGCCAAGTACAAGACTTAAACCAAGACCTGCAGCCGCACCGTGAACAGATGCAATGGTGATGATTGGTAGCGTGTAAAGAGCTTTTGCTAATCGAGATACATCAACCATCACTGTCTCAATATCGAGTGGTGAATCGGGATCTAGCATAGCTTTAATATCCCCACCTGCAGAGAAAGCTTTTCCTTCTCCCTTAATCAATAACACTTGCACTTCTTTGTCTCCTTGCAAACTTTCTAGCGCGTCTGCAATTTCCTTCATCATGATACCATTCATTGCATTCATACTTTGTGGTCGGTTTAATGTTAAGGTAGCTTGACGACCATTTCTTTCTAGATTAACCGTTTCGTAGTTCATAGATGATACACCTCTCCTTGAGTGAATAGTCATTCATATTATCATAATTCGATAAAGAACTTGAAATTCCTTTAATTCTCTTAAATTTCATTGTTTATTAATTTTCATTGATAAACAAAAGCATATGTCATTATACAAATGACATATGCCAATTTTCAAGAAAGCCCTTTACAACTCTCTGCTAATTTATGATTTGACTTCTCATTTTTTTCAATGACCTCTTCTAAAAAACATAATATTTCCTTCATATCATCATGACTTAAAGGAATTCCATCCCAATGAAATTTCTTGGAATGATTGAGAAAATCTTTAGATGAACATTTTCCAATATTTTGCTGTTCCGAAGTTAAACATAAAATATAATCTGTAGAGACTTGAAAATAATCAGCAAAAAAAACCAATTTCTCTAAGGATGGCTGTCTAAATTCAGCTTCATATCCTGCATAAGTGGATTTGGCAATACCAGCAGCTTTCGAAACAGTGTCCATTGTCAGGTTAGATGCTAAACGTAGACTTTTTAACCGCTCCCCATACCCAATCACAATAAACTCCCCCCTGTTATTATTTCAAGCTAATCAGTCGAAAACAGATTTGGTATTTTTTAGAATCGTAATAAATTGATCGTTTAATTCTAATAAGCTGCTTTGTACAAAACAGTTATATTCTTGGAAAAGTTCAATCTCTTCTTTATTTAATAATTTATTTTCATTAAATAGGATATTTATCAATCCAATTAAAGAATCATTTTTCTTTAACAATCCTAAAAACACAGAATGATAGCCATATTTTAGCAGATTCTCTTTATGTTCTGCTAATAATATCTCATTATCATGCTCGATATCTGGAATATGTATGTATTTAATAGCTTTATTATGATTAAATGTTTTTAGAGTTCGGGTGTCAGACACGGTTAATCCATGTGTGTATTTATTTATTTCCGGAGCAACGGAAGCTGTTGATACATTCCATAGTGTGGAATCACTGCCATCGAATAAATATATGGCATAAGAAACTTCATTAAACTTCTCCTCCATTTGTGATGAAAAATGGAGAAAAGAAAATTTTGTTTGATAAAATTTGAATTCCTGTTCTGATATCCAGCCTTCTTCATAAAGAAGAGAAAATATCAATGACAGATCATTCATTTGATTTAATTTCGGATTAATAGATGAAAGAAGAGATTTCACTTCTTTATTCTGAATTAAATCTTGAATCGATAGGATAGGGGTCATATGTAATCAATCCTTTAAAATAATCAGTGAAATATTTAATCAATAAGGTTAACGACTTGTTGAATTTCTGACTTTTTAATAGATTTAACAGCATGTAACAGATCGTTTTCATTGGAGAAAAATTGCAAATTCCAGTTAGTATGAAAATTTCCTTCTATAAAAACTTTTACTTTTGTAGATTTTCCATAAACATAAAATTCATAATCTGCTTTTGCTAAACAATACATAAAGTATCAATTCCTTAAAAAAAATTCGTTCTCTTTACGAGAACATTAGTCTAGTATAACATCAAATGTCTTACCTTAAACTACAAAACATTACAATTTTATTATATTCCTTTTTTATTTCATTCCCTATTTCTTATATTAACCGTTTTCTTTTTCTTATTCTTATCTCCTCCATCCAAGTATGTATTCATGTTTGTACAAATATAAATTTTTTGTAATTTAATCATTTCATTTGCTTATTTTAAACTTCCATGTTATTCTTAAGAAGAATTATTTTTGTCGGTGTAAAAGATTTGTATACGTTTCAAACTTATCGTCTTAATGATCACTTTGGGCAGGGATAGTATTACATTGTGTGAATTTCACACTAGGAGGCAACAAAAATGGAACAAGGTACAGTAAAATGGTTTAATGCAGAAAAAGGTTTTGGTTTTATCGAGCGTGAAAATGGGGACGATGTATTCGTACATTTCTCAGCAATCCAAAGTGAAGGCTTCAAATCTTTAGACGAAGGTCAAAAAGTTACTTTCGACGTTGAGCAAGGCGCTCGTGGAGCTCAAGCTTCAAACGTTCAAAAAGCATAATTTAACCTTTCAAACAGACTCTACTTTTGTAGAGTCTGTTTTTTGTTGGTTACAAAATAACAATAACACCGTATCACACACTGTTCCAATTAAACACGCAGTCAAATTACTTTGTTATCCCTTAGGTTTCATCACATTCAATACATGAAATCCTTGATTTCAATAAAAACTTCAGCCCCCTTTTCCTATACCTCCTTCATTCCGTAAATTTTCCAAAAGAAAAAACCGGCTCCTTTCGCCGGTTTTATATTCCTTCATATAGAGATTGCACAGGTTTCATCAATACCCGATTCACTTCTTCAATTAATCCACTTAAACCCATTTCAGCTTGTAGCATCTTTTCAATTTTAGGATTTGCTTGAGCCAGTTGTGCAGTCTTTTGTGCATATTCTAGTTCTTCACCAGAAATTTCTTCGCCTGACATTTGTTTTTGTTGTAATGTCATTTGTAAATCACGGAAGCTTTTAAATAAAGCAAGTGCTTGTTCATCTGATTTTACTTCTGCAACTGCTTGTTGAACTGCTGCATATTCATTCGTTTTTCTAAATGCATTTTCTAATCGGTTAATATCATCGTAAATGTTGATCGTCATTTAATCACTCCTAAGTTATATAAAGTAGACGATAAGACCTTGAACAATTCCAATAGCCCCACCAAGAACTGCACCAAGTACAGTAATCATTTTAAATTCTTTTCTCGAAATACCAAGAACTAATTCTTCCAATCGTTCGACTGGGAAAGTATCTACTTGTTCGGCTACCATATCTTCGAGTTTTAAGCGTTGAATCATTTCTTCTAACTTTAACTCACCTTGAATGAAAGCAAACTCAGTTACATTTGGTGTTATATTTGCTGCGGTCCAGCTAGCACCTTCTGGCCAGTATGATTGTAAAGTAGCATCCAGTCTTTTTTCAACTGCCAACTCTTGTTTCACATAAGTCTTAACAGTAGATACGACTGGCTGCCAGTCGAAATCACCGATTAATTCTTGAAGAGGACGATCTTTTAACTTTTCCCATTCTCCACGAATCATATTGGTAATTAATTCAAACGTACCTGGAGCTCTTAGAAATTTTTGTATCTCTGGTTGAACTTTGTTGACAATAGTTGACGACTCACCCATAAACATTTGTATCATGTTTCCTAAAGTACCTTTAGAAGAAAGGAAATCATCAACTAGTCGTTTGACAGTTTGTCGTCCCTCTTCAGATTCGAAAAATGCTTCCCCTTTATTCAGCATATACGTCGTAATTTCAGGGATTTGATTATTCGCTTTTTCTAACCATTGATCAGGAGCCATATCACGAATTGATTGATGAGAGAAATGCGTTTCAATGTTATTGATTTGCTCATCTATTACAGCTTCAATTTTCGTTTCTACACGATTTGACACTTGTTCTATACCAGCTTTTTGCAACCATTGTTGAATGGTAAACTCTGATTCGAACACATGCTTAGTTAATTGACTTTGAATCCATAGTTCGGCTTTTTTTCTCATCTCTTGTGAGAAAAATCGTCGTTTAAATGTGTCGGGAGTCAGCAAATGCTCTACCACTGTTCGACCTAATTGCTTTGCTAATTCATCTCGTCTCTTTGGAATTAACCCTGGTGTAAAAGGCACTTTCCACTTCCCGATATATCTAGCTTCATGAGGTCGAAATAACATTTTGATTGCTAAGTGATTTGTAAAACCTCCAATTAATGCTCCAATAAGTGCCATAAATACGATTGTCCATAAAAAATTCAATGTCTTCACCTTTTTCTTTCAAGCTACCTTCCATTATAGCAAGAAGGTAGCTCGATTAAAAATGGGAAGACATGAACCTAAATCGCGTTATATATAGTTGAAAGTCGAATTGCATGTTCCATTTCATCGTTCATGGCAATAAATAACGGATCATGTGCTTGAGGAATCGGAATGGTTAGCAACATTTCTTTATATAACTCTACACCTTCTAGTTCATCTACGAGCGCATCTTTTACAGCTTTTTTAAAGCTAATAGGTTTTTGGGGCTTAGCAGGATTTTGAACAAACTCTCCTGTCAGCATATAATAGAGTTGTTGAAACATTTCATAATGACTTTTTTC
>JBEVEQ010000187.1:0-4577 GCA_040512715.1 Paenisporosarcina sp.
AAAAATTAATTGTTGCTGATAGGAATGTTCTTTTGTTAATTGAATTAATGAATCTTTTTCATTTAACAGGCGAACAAGCATATTAGCGACACCGCCTGGAATTAATACAACACGTTCGGGTTTAGCTTTAAGAATAGCTTGGTACACTTCTGTTTGACCCGTTAAATCAAAAATTATATGTATATCATTATTTATATATTTACGCCAATCGTCATCCGTTTTAATTTGATGTTCTCTTGCGATTTCGAGTGCCAAAGCATGTTTATTAATATCAATAATGGCTTCCACTTCAAAAAATTCAGCAGACAAGAGTAACTTTAATATGGCAGTTCCTCCTATTCCCCCTCCAACAATTAACACTTTTTGCAAAGACATTCATAACACCTCTCAAACTATCTGCAATATTTTGCAAATTCTATACTTATCATACAAGATTCCGCTTGTCTTGACAAAGATATAGAGGCTAGTAAAATACAATTGAAGAGGAGTGATTGTCAGATGGCTAGAATGCTCGCTTTTCTCGTGTTATTAATTCCCGGTTTGTTAGCTGCTAGTGGAATTAAACTAATTCGAGATACATTATTCGGAAAATTAATTGGACCTTTTCCATTTTTATGGCTTCAATTGTTGATTGGAATTCTTTGCTTTATTATAGGTTTAGGTTTTTTTGCAGGTTTTTTATTACACCGCGACAGAAAAAATGGCAAAGTTCAAGAGAAATTCGCAAAAAAAAAGGAATCCTAATGTCATTATGACAAAGGGATTCCTTTTTGCTTCTTCAGAACAACATCTGGAAAATCAGTGATCCATCCAGCTACCACCGGATGAGGATTCACAATAAATGATTCCTTTCCATCAATTCCATAAAAACGAACTTTCTTGCGTGATTGTTCAGCTAAATCTAAGTTTTCCTTCTTATAATATCGCTTGTGAACATGGATAGCATCTGTAGCAGCTAAAAAAGAAAGTTGTCGCCAATTTAATTTTTTTGTCCCAATAAAAGCTGTTTCAAGAGATGGATTTACTTTTTTTATTTTTTCTAGAATTTCATAATGAAATGACGAGAAGTGGATATCAATCCCTTCATAGGAGCGTGAAAATAATAGATATGCGCTTTCAGGTGCTGTTAGAAAAGATTCTTTTAGCTCAACATTTAGTTTTAATCCATTTAGAATGGCAAATTCTAAGACTTCTTCAAAAGTCATTACATGCTCACCATTAAATTTTCGCCAAAATCTTCTCTTGCCTAGTTTAATCTTTCGAGCTTCTTCATACAGTAAATCCGGAATCCGTTTTGGATTTCCCGCTAATCGCCAAAAATCAATATCATGAGTAACAATCGGTACCCCATCTTTGGTTAACTGCAAATCTATTTCTAATCCATCCGCGCCCATTTCTTTTGCTTTTACAAAGGCAGTATATGAATTTTCAAGTACATAAGCAGAAGCACCTCGATGTGCGTAAACTGGGATTCTAGACATTTAACTCACCATTTTCTATTTTAAAAACCCCTGATGTCTGATGGTTAAATAATTTCGTTTTTTGGCCAATTTGTATATTTGTTCCTGCATGAGCTTCCTTCGAAACTCTGATCTCACATTCGTCAGGGGTTCTCAATGTAACCAGGATTTGCTGAATTTCACGGTCTAATTGGGAAGAGAGTTTTTGTTTTTCTTCTAATAACTGTTTCGAGTCTTCATAAACAGCCATCTGCTGTGCAGACATTTCCCCTAACATTAATTGAAGTTGAATCACTTTTTTCTCAAATGAATAAATATCTTCTTGAATGTCTCGTAACTCAACTGCTTTAATCTTCACTTCATTTTGAAGAGCTTGTCTGTTGATACCAAGTACAATTAAATCGGTTCTGCGCTCTAAATGATTTCCAGAAAAAGCAGTGGTAATCACATTAATGGCCTCTGTACGACCACCAATAATTTTCCCTTTTAATTCATTTACAAAAACATTATTCGCCCGAATCGTAGATCCTAAAGAATAATAACCAATATGAATGTCTTTGTTTGCAGAAAGGATACTTTCGTTTGAATGTTTAACATATATTGACCCTCCAGCTTCAACTAGAGATTCTCCTTTACCAAAAATACCACCACGAATGTAAATATCGCCATGTACAGATTGAATATGCTTCGCATTGAAAACACCATCTGAACTTTCAATTGAAATATCACCTGAAGCAACAACAGAAAATCCACTCATCACAGTACCCGTGATACTAATTGAACCATCAAATTTTAAATTCCCTGTTTCAACACCAACATCCCCTTTGATTGGGAGATGTTTATGAATCATTATTTTTCCATCTTGAACATCTAATACACCACTAATTTTTGCTCGTAGAATACTTTTACCTTGTTCTTCTATTTCGTAGACTGATTTTGAATCATATTTTAAAGAATGATCTTTTCCTTTTATAGCAGGTATGGATTCCCCTTTGATGTTCATTCCAAGAGTCCCTTCACGAGCCTCCAACTTTTCCCCTAACCAATCATCTTTAGCGATTTCAAGAATGAAATTCATATCGAAATAATCTGCCTTACCTTCTTCATCAATGATGGGCTTTCTTTCAGGTCTTTCTAGGTAAGTGATCTTAGCATCTGCTCCCTTTTCTGGTGGAGTACCTTTTGCAATTGTATATGGTTTACTAGTTTTCAAATCCTTTATATTAATCTTTTGAATACCATGGACGACGCCATTTTCTCTTAACAGCAGATTTACTCTTTTATTGATATTCGTTTCAAACTCTGGACTATATTCGATTGTTTCATGAATAATTATATGTGCAGACATCAAATCATTTGTATACTCTAATTCAATTGAAGGTAAAAATAACCCTATTTCTAAATCTTCAATATTTTCGCTTACTAATGCTTTTTTAAGTTCTATAAAATTCGGAATTTTTATCCGTGGGTTTCTTTGCAATGTCTTTTCGAAGTCCTTTAATGGGTACCCAGGTTTATGAATTGTAACCATCACTTTACCTTGGACCTCATTTAATGTAATGAATTTATTTTCTTCAAGTAACATGATGTTTCTCCACCCTTCCCCACCTTTCCATTATAATCTTTATTTCGTCTTTTGTTGATAAAAATCTGAAAATTATCTATTAAAGATATTTCACATGCTGTGGATTTCCGTTAGAGGCGGACGCTTTCCGCAGGTGGTCCGCTAGCCTCCTCATTCGCTATGCTCACTGTGGGGTATAGCCTGGACGCACTTTACCCGCTGGAGTCGCCGCCTTCCACTACAATCACCTAGACCTAAAAAATTCGAACTAACAATGAATATAAATAAATGAAACTTTCATGTATGAAGCTAGGAAAACGATGCAAGTTAACCTGTTTCAAAGCTTGCGAAGAGATGCAACGCCCTTTCATGTTTCGAAGCTAGCAAAGCGATGCAGAAACAGATACAGAAACAGATGTGTTGTCGAGATTCCTACCTATCAACAAAATCGTTTAACAGAACCATTATAAAAAAAAAAAAGAGTCTCATTCTTATGAATGGAGACTCTCTACGATATGAAATAAAAATAGATCATGGATTTGTTACATATCCTTTTTTCCCTGCACCCATACCAACAATAAAAATTAATACTGATACTATGACTAACATCAGTAAAGGAATAGTCCAACTTCTTGTGATGTCATGTAACCATCCAATTAAAACAGGTCCTACAGCAGCTAAAAGATATCCAAATGATTGGGCCATACCTGATAGTTCTGCTGCTTCATGGGTACTTTGTGTGCGAAGACTAAAGAACATCATAGCTAAACTAAATACAGATCCGACTCCAATCCCAATAATAATCATCCATAATGGGATTAGCATCGTACTTCCAAACAAAATACCGAATAAGCCTAAAATAAGCAAGATAACTGGAATGAAAACTAATAAACGCTGACTTTGTAAGCGTCCAGCTAAAATAGGTACAATAAATGTAAAAGGAAGAACAGCCAGTTGCATTAAAGATAACATCCAACCAGCTTCATGATCATTTAGTCCTTGTTGTTCAAGAATTTCAGGCATCCATGTAATAACTGTAAAGAAAATTAAAGATTGTAAACCCATAAATAATGTGACCTGCCATGCTAAACGAGACCGCCATAAGTTTATGGATTTAACCTTCTGTGTTGTTTGTACAGTTTTAGCAGACTTAATTTGATGTTGCAATTGTGGCACCCAAAAGAAAATAGTCATAAGAGATAAAATCCCCCAGCATCCAAGGGCTCCATCCCATCCTAGCAAAGAGGAAATTGGCACACTTACACCAGATGCTATTGCGCCACATAAATTCATAGAAACTGCATAAACCCCTGTCATCAACCCGATGTTTAGTGCAAAGTTATGTTTTATCAGGCTCGGTAACAATACATTTCCAATAGCAATAGATAGACCAATTAAAATAGTTCCGATAAACAATGTTTCCACTCCACCAAAAGAACGTAACCCAATTCCAATTGTTAATAAAATCAAGGAAATGAATAGGGTAAGCTCTATGCCTAAACGTCGAGCAAACTTAGGTGCAAAAGGTGATACGAATGCAAAAGCAAGCAAAG
>JBEVEQ010000190.1:0-8645 GCA_040512715.1 Paenisporosarcina sp.
TTTTGCTTGAGTCTTTTTTATGCTCTGTTAACTTATAATATTGTTATTTTTATAAATAATGCTCCATTAAACTATACTGTTGATTTTCGTTACAGGCGGACGCTTTTCGCGGGCGGTCCGTTAGCCTCCTAGCCCAAGGAAAGCGCAGCTGTTTTGCGGAATTTCAACACCAACATTTAACGTAGCCATAAATAAAAGAGGGAATCTGCTTCCTTTCCGCGGACGCACTGTCAAGCCTCCTCGGGCTAACAGGATGTTGGTAACGAAGGCGTTGCGCTTGCGAGGTGGCGTCCTTAGCCTTAGCTCCTTTGCTCTCACTGCGGGGTCTTGCCTGCACGTTGTTCAGCAGGAAAGAATAGGATCTTTTATACATTGTAAAAGTTGAACAAAGTTTTAGCTTTTGATTTTCCGATAACTTTAGCGATTTCTTTTTTAAAAGAAGAGGGGATACCTGTAAATACCCAACTAAATGAAGCTGTTTCTAAAAGAGGTCTTAGCTCTTTTATTTCTTTTTTGGATAGGGTAACGGGTAGAGACTTTGACATTGCCGCAAGTTCCTCATCACTTTTGTTTTTTAAACTTTGAATAAATACAAGTAAATCCATTCCATCTTCCTTTCAAGCTATTAAAGTTTACAATCAATCAATTCTCCGCTATACTAATCATTTGTAAATCGTAATGATTTTGAATTAGAAAGAGGCGAGCGATGTGTCAACGCCAAACGACATTGAATTACATCAGGTATCATTTCAATATGATCAGACAGCTGTATTAAAAAATATATCTTTACAAGTGAAACAAGGAGATTTTTTAGCCCTTTTAGGCCCAAATGGTTCTGGAAAATCGACGTTACTTAAAATAATATTAGGCTTACTTAAGCCATCTACAGGAACTGTACGTCTATTTGGCGTCGAAGGAAAAGAATTTAAACAACAAGAGTGGATTGGTTATGTTTCACAGAAATCTAATTCTTTTAATACAGGATTTCCTGCAACGGTATTTGAAGTGGTTGCAAGTGGATTAACCAAAAAAACAGGGTTGTTTAAGAAATTACCGAAGGCTATGGATGAACTTGTTCAAGAAGCATTAGTATCAGTTGGAATGGAAAAGTTTGCATCAAATTCCATTGGAGAATTATCTGGTGGACAACAGCAACGAGTATTTATTGCAAGGGCGCTTGTTAGTCATCCTAAATGCTTGGTATTAGATGAACCTACAGTAGGAATTGACCATCAACATGTGCAATCATTTTATGATATGCTTTCGCGATTAAACCGTGAACGAAATATTACCCTCATTTTGGTTACTCACGATGTAGATACCGTTTCCGATCGAATTAGCCACATTGCCTGCTTAAATCAAACCGTTCATTTCCACGGGTATAAGCAAGAGTTTGAGGAAATGAGTGATGAAGACCGTGAAGCTTGGTATGGTCATTCTGTCCGAAAAATTCATCATGTGAAAAGTAAGGAGATCGACCATGATTGAAGCATTATGGAATTATGAATTTTTACAAAACGCATTTGCTTCGGGTCTAATTATAGGACTTATCGCCCCGTTATTAGGTGTATTTATTGTCGTTAGAAGGTTGTCATTAATCGCAGATGCACTTAGCCATGTTACGTTGGCAGGCATTGCGGGCAGTTTATATTTAAGCCAAACGATGCCCTTCTTTGCTTTGTTAAATCCGCTGTATTTAGGAATTTTATCTGCGGTTAGTGGTTCAGTTTTGATTGAACGATTACGAAGATTGTATAAGCATTATGAAGAGTTGGCGATTCCAATTATTATGTCAGCGGGGATAGGCATTAGTGCTATTTTCATTTCTCTTGCGAACGGATTCAGTGCAGACTTATTTGGTTATTTATTTGGTTCTGTGTCTGCAGTAAGTCGTCAAGATTTATGGATTGTCGTTATTATCGCAATCCTCGTGATACTGTTTTTACGATTCTTTTATAAAGAATTGTTTGTGCTTTCTTTTGATGAAGAATATGCTCGCGCATCTGGAATCCCAGCAAAGTGGATCCATATATTATTTATGATTGTTACAGCTTTGGTCATTGCAGCGAGCATGAGAATTGTAGGGATCCTTCTTGTTTCGTCATTAATGACTTTACCAGTAGCTGCGAGCATGCGTTTAGCTAAAGGATTTAAACAAGCTATTTACCTAGCTGTGTTCTTTGGTGAAACTTCTGTAGTCATTGGTTTGATTGTTGCTTTCTACTTAGACATCGCGCCAGGAGGGACCATCGTTGTCACTTCAATTTTCATTTTACTACTCGTTTTGATTGGTAAAAAGATTTGGTTGAATCTTGTAAAGAAAGACGAAGGAGTTGCTACTTCATGAACTTAACAAAAGCCTGGGGAATTTTAAAAGACCAAGGATTTAAAAAAACAGATAAACGAGAACAAATTCTAGAATTATTCGAAGAAAATGATCGCTATTTAACTGCTAGAGATTTATTAAATGTGATGAAAAGAGACTATCCTGGTATGAGTTTTGATACCATTTACCGTAATTTAAGTACATTCGTCGATTTAGGAATATTAGAAGAAACCGAGTTATCAGGGGAACGCCACTTTCGAATGCAATGTGAAACGGATCACCATCATCATCATTTTATTTGCATGTCTTGCGGAAAAATCAAAGAAATTCATGTTTGCCCTATGGTAGCTATTGAAGAAAAACTTCCGTCATACCAAATTGATAATCATAAGTTGGAAATATACGGTAAGTGTCCAGAATGTATAGCGTAAAAAAGAAATGGTATTTATTTTTTGTCCTTTATTAATTGGCTCTGTTAAACGATACTGATGAATTTCGTTACAGGCGGACGCCTTTCCGCGGGCAGTCCGTGAGCTTCCTCGCTCGCTTGCTCTGTGCCCGCTGGAGCCGCTGTCTTTCACTACAATCACCTAACAAACAGTAATATATAACATAGCTTAATATAAAGTCATATGGAGTAAAACAGCGGAAAAAATCTGCTCCTGCACAAAGAAAAGACTCAAACAACTTATAAGTCTTTTCTTTCCTGTGGGAAACGAGACAGTCGAGACCCCGCAGAAGCGCAAAGGAACGAAGTCTAAGGACGCCGCATCGTGTGTCAACGCCTTCGTGACCATCATCTTGTTGGCATGAGGAGACTCTGCGCTCGTCCACGGAAAGCGCAACTGTTTTGCGGAATACTTACATCATCATTTAACTGTGCCTGTTATTAAAAAAAGTATCTAATAACAACAAAGTTTACATAGCTAAAATAGAAGAGACCCTTCACGTAGTTGTGAAGGGTCTCTTTCTTGCATTACTTTTGTTTAGGTTTCGGATCGATTTGTTCTTCTTTATTACTTAGTAAAAAATAAGAAATTATACCAGATACTAAAGTTCCTCCAATTGTAATGAGGAGTCGTGATTCAAATGGAACACCACTATGATCTCTTCCGAGTATCCAGGTAGATAATATTGCAACGACAATCATTATGGGAATCACTACTTTTAACCGTTTCATCTGTTCACAACCTTTTCTATACTCTATTTTGCATGTAAAAAGCGCGAGGAAGTGTCCTCACGCTTTAAAATTCACGAAATGATGCTGAATCCAAGCATCTGCCTCAATCCAGTTATCGACCCTTATGACGCCTTTTGGAATAGGTTCTTGATTATAAGGTGTATTAAAAAGAATGACTGGAATATTTAATTCTTCGGCTATTCCAACTGCATTATCATGTTTGTCTTCAAAAAATACATCGATATTGTAGTTCCTTGCTGTCTCAATTTTATCATGAGAACCAATTAGTTCTATGTGATCGTATTCTAAGTTTTGATTTATAAACCACTCAAAAGTTACATCTTTCACGTTTTGTCCACGTGCAGAGATGAAATATAATTCAAAGTTCTTTTTCCACTTAGTTAAAATTGCGTGTGCACCAACTTGAATAGGGGACGAGGCATAAATTTCTGGTTCGGCTTTTCTAAACCATTGATAAAACTCATCGGGAGAAATTGGAAATGCCTTTGTTAAATCATATTCCTTAATATCATCTAGGACTAAATTACAGGAAAATGCTTTATTGATATGGGGCAATAAAGAAGTAGGGCATGTCACCGTACCATCAATATCGATACCGAATCGAATATTAGACATATGCTTTTACTCCTTTATGCGTTTTGTTTTTCTAATTCTTGTTTATCGAAATATTCTTGTGCAATTTTATCGATTTCAACTTTCAATTCCTCGACCATTGTCGCTTCTGGAACTTTTCGAACGGTTTTCCCTTTCATGAAGAGCAAGCCTTCACCACGAGCACCCGCAATTCCAATATCTGCTTCACGAGCTTCTCCTGGGCCATTAACAGCACAGCCAAGAACTGCCACTTTAATTGGCGCTTTAATTGTAGAAATATATTCCTCTACTTCATTGGCAATGGAAATTAAATCAATTTCAATTCGGCCACATGTCGGGCAAGAAATTAAGGTAGCGGCGTTTGAAGAAAGACCAAAAACTTTTAGTAATTCTCTTGCCACTTTAATTTCTTCAACTGGGTCAGCACTTAGTGACACTCGAAGCGTATTTCCTATACCATGACTTAACAGTGCGCCTAAACCTGCAGCACTCTTAATAGAGCCATTCACTAACGTACCAGATTCAGTAATCCCCAAATGCAGTGGATAGTCGAATGCTTGAGATGCCTTAATATATGCTTCAATGGCTAAGCTCACATCTGATGCTTTTAATGACACAATTATGTCGTGAAAATCTAAATCTTCAAGTATTTTAATATGATGTAATGCACTTTCAACCATGCCATCCGCTGTTGGATAACCATATTTCTCGATGATTTTTCGTTCAAGGGATCCAGCATTCACACCAATTCGAATCGGAATATTTTTAGCTTTTGCCGCATTTACGACCGCTTCTACTTTTTCCCGACGACCAATATTTCCTGGATTGATTCGAATTTTGTCAGCGCCGTTTTCGATCGCCTTTAAAGCTAATTTATAATCAAAATGAATATCCACAACAAGAGGTATATGAATGCGTTTTTTTATTTCTGCAATTGCATCAGCTGCACGTTCATCTGGGCAAGCTACGCGGACAATCTGGCAACCGGCTTCTTCTAGACGCAAGATTTCTGCAACAGTTGCTTCAACATCATGTGTTTTAGTCGTAGTCATACTTTGAATAAATAATTCGTTGCTGCCACCAATAATTAAATCCCCAACACGAACGGGACGAGTTTTGGAACGGTGTATAATTTCACTCATGAGATTCTCTCCTTTTCAGGCATAAAGCCTTCACTACTCTTTATTTTAGCAGTCTTGAAAAGGAAATGACAAGGAAGAAACGTTACTTCACTTTTCAGAACAAGCAGACATCTTTTTTTTGAATATCGGTATTTGAACAGTTTCATATGGCTGAAGAGTTTGGTTTCGATAATGTGGGTTTTCTTGATAAAAGGCTTCTAAACGCTCAGGGAAACTAACCCAAATCTCAGAGGGATAAACGGCAAATAAAGAAAAAATCGTATCATCCATTACGGTTTGGACAGGAAATACTTCATAATAGACGTCTTCGGTGCAGATAGGTTCCTCTTTAGAAAATGCCGCAAGAGAAATTGTCCCATCAAGTAAATCCACCTTTATTATATATGAAACAAGTAATATCAAAATGGCTAGACCTAAAATTCGCATCAAAAATCCCCCTTTATCAACTTATATGTTGAATTAAGAGAGATTATGATTATTTGGAAGGATAATAGTTTAGAGCAACATATAAGTAAATAAAGCTAAGAGAGTGTGTCACTACAAAAATGAGTGTTTCACCGACTCCAATCAGAAGCATGATGAATGAAATAACGGTTGGAAGTGAATATGCAAATGCAGTTGTTCGCCATACATGTCGATAGTCTCCTCGACGTTTCATCAGTTTTAATAAGTAGAAACCTACAATTGCCATTATACTTATTCGGCTAAATACAAATAGAGTGGACATGACAGACTGAATAATAAAAGCAAATGGATATAGAATCCACTCCATACCGTCAATATATTCAATTAATCCGGCGTAAGAAGATGATTGATTTTGGATACCAAAAGCAAATTGGAAGAAAGAAAAAATTGTTATAAGTATAATAAAAATAAATACATACTGTATAACTTTCCCGATAGAAATGATTCTAAAAGCAGCCATTTTTTTAGGTTCAAGTAGGGAAGCTATAAATAATTGTCGTAAAGACACCATAATCACTCCTTATTATCTTAATAATACTACTATTAAAATGACTTATTAAATAGAAATGTGAATACTATTAGACTGAATTTAGGGCTATTGTTAAGTTATTGTAAATTTCATATTGAGGTTCTTTACAATATCGTGTGGAATTCTTCATAATTGAGAATGTTGAGAATTGTCGAATGGGAGTTGAGGTTGAGAAGTGGAACTAAATTGGCAGGAGATACTGTTTCAATTCATTGGAGGTCTAGGGATCTTCTTGTTCGCTATTAAATACATGGGTGACGGACTACAAAAAGCGGCAGGGGATCGGTTACGTGATATATTAGATCGATTTACTACAAATCCTTTCATGGGTGTACTAGTAGGTATAATTGTAACTGTGTTGATTCAATCAAGTTCTGGGACAACCGTTATTACAGTAGGATTAGTAAGTGCTGGATTTATGTCATTACGTCAAGCAATTGGTGTAATCATGGGAGCAAACATCGGTACTACTATTACCGCTTTTATTATCGGATTTGATGTTGGAGAATATGCATTGCCTGTTATGGCAATAGGATCATTTCTTATCTTCTTCTTTAAAAAGAACCAAATTCAAAATCTTGGAGAAGTTATTTTTGGTTTCGGTGGACTTTTCTTAGGAATGGAACTGATGAGTGGGGGGATGAAACCACTTAGAGAATTACCTGCATTCGTAGATTTGACTGTTAATATGAGTGATTATCCAGTGCTGGGTGTCATTGTAGGGACGGTATTTACACTTATTGTTCAAAGTTCAAGTGCGACTGTCGGTATTTTGCAAGGACTTTACGCAGAAGGCATTTTAGAATTAGACGCTTCATTACCTGTATTATTTGGTGATAATATTGGGACAACCATAACAGCGATATTAGCTTCAATAGGTGCATCGATTGCAGCTCGTCGTGCAGCTGCAACACATGTATTATTTAATGCCGTAGGTACGATTATATTTATGATCTTCTTGCATCCCTTTACGATGTATGTCGAATGGATAACAAGTGTTTTAGGTCTGGAAGAAAAAATGCAAATCGCATTTGCGCATGGAACATTTAATGTAGTGAATACAATTATACAGTTCCCTCTTATTGGAGCTTGGGCTTACGTAGTAACGAAAATGATACCAGGTGAAGAAGTGACAATTGAATATAAACCAAAACACTTGGACCCACATTTTATTCAAACAGCTCCATCTATTGCAATTGGACAAGCGAAAGAAGAAATTCTTCGCATGGGCCAACTTAGTGTACAAGGATTAAAAGAATCATTTGTATATTTAAAAACAAATAACAAAAAACACGCAGAAACGGGTTATCAACTCGAGGATGCTATAAATAATTTAGATCATAAAATCATGGATTATCTTGTGAAAATTTCAGCAGAATCAATTTCTAATGCCGATTCTGGACGTCATATTATGTTAATGGAAACGGTACGAGATATTGAGCGGGTAGGAGATCATTTTGAAAATATTCTTGAACTGATTGATTATCAGATTGAAAATCGTCTGAAGTTAACGGATCAAGCGATGGAAGATATTACTGAAATGTTTACACTAACAATTGAAACAGTAGAAAAAGCTTTAGAAGCACTTGATATAGGCAGTTCAAAACTTGCTCGTGAAGTAGCTGAACAAGAGGACTTAATTGACAAAATGGAACGTAAATTCCGCAAAAAACATATTTTACGATTAAATGAAGGAGTGTGTTCTCCTCAAGCAGGAATTGTATTTGTTGACTTAGTAAGTAATTTAGAACGTATTGGTGATCACGCAGTAAATATCGCAGAAGCTGTTTTAGGGAAAAGAGCCTAACAAAATATTTCTCCTCTAGTGCTTTACATCTAAATGGATGTAAGGCACGATATAGAGGAGTTTTTTATTTGTCATAAAGAAACAATTGTTTTGACTGGGGGGACTTTAAATGGATTATCTTGCGTGGGGACTAATAATTATTTGTTTTATCATTGGGTTTATTGGATTGGTTTATCCTATTATTCCTTCAGTAGTTTTCGTATTAGGTGGATTTTTTCTGTATGGACTCTTTTTCTCTTTCTCAGATTTACCATGGTGGTTTTGGTTAATCGAAATCTTATTTGTGATTTTGCTTTTTGGTGCAGATATGATGGCAAATGCTTTCGGTGTGAAAAAGTATGGGGGAAGCAAAGCTGGTATTTGGGGGAGTACAATTGGATTGTTGATAGGTCCAATAATCATTCCTTTCTTTGGTATATTGCTAGGACCATTCATTGGAGCTATTATTGCAGAATTATTGATTACGAGAACGTCTATTAAACAAGCGCTTAAAACAGGTTATGGTTCTGTAATAGGATTCTTAACATCTGTTTTAACGAAAGGCATTGTGCAAATCGTCATGATTTGTATTTTCTTATGGG
>JBEVEQ010000202.1:0-3561 GCA_040512715.1 Paenisporosarcina sp.
CATTTGTTTTTCCTACCCTTCATCATTTGATAACTTCACCTTACGCCTCAATATTTTTTAAAGCAATATTAAAAATACATCTTTAATATTTCAGACACATTTCTTTCACGGAAAAGACATAATCGCTATAATGATGATGGAGAAAGTGCGGTGAATATATGCGATTAACCATGTACACTGATTTTTCACTTCGCGTATTAATGTACGTGGGATCAAAAGAAAGATCACAGTTATCTACCATACAAGAAATTTCTACAGCTTATGGAATTTCGAAGAACCATTTAATGAAAGTCACTTATGAATTAGGCAAATATGGTTTTATCGAAACCGTTCGGGGACGCGGGGGCGGAATACGCCTCGCACATGACCCAGTCAATATTAACGTTGGAGAAGTCGTCAAAAAGATGGAAGAAGACTTTCATCTCGTTGAATGTTTTAATTGTGCATCGAATCGTTGCGTCATAACGCCGGTGTGTAAATTAAGAAATGTCTTACACCAAGCACTTACGGCCTATTTGGCAGTACTTGATGCCTATACACTAGAGGATTTATTGGTGAATAAAGAAGAGCTCGGTTCCATTTTGTTTATGAAATAGGTATGTTAAAATAAACAGCGATAAGTTTTATATATTGGAGGATTCTCATGAAAAAAGTATTTGTACTAGGCCATAAAAATCCAGACACAGATTCAATTACATCTGCGCTTGTATATGCTCATTTAAAACGTCAACTTGGTATGGACGCAGAAGCAGTTCGTTTAGGAGATGTGCAAAATGAAACAGCATTTGCGCTAGAGACTTTCGGAGTTGAAGCACCACGTTTCATTGAAAAAGCTGCACCAGAAGCTCAACAAGTTATTTTGGTGGATCATAATGAAAAGCAACAAAGTGTGGATGATATTGAAGAGGTACAAGTTATCGAGGTAGTCGATCATCACCGAATTGCTAATTTTGAAACTGCTGATCCATTGTTCTTCCGTGCAGAGCCAGTAGGATGTACGGCAACTATTTTAAATAAGTTGTATAAAGAAAATGGAGTAGAAATCCCTGCGGATATGGCTGGATTAATGCTGTCTGCTATTATCTCGGATTCTTTATTGTTTAAATCACCAACATGTACGCCTCAAGATATTGCAGCAGCAAAAGATCTTGAAGCCATCGCTGGTGTAAATGCTGAAGAATATGGGATGGCGATGTTAAAAGCTGGAGCGGATTTAAGTGATAAAACGCTTGAAGATTTATTAACATTAGATGCAAAAGAATTTGGCATGGGTGACTACAAAGTGGAAATTGCTCAAGTCAACGCAGTAGATGTTAACGATATTATGAATCGTCAAGTTGAATTGGAAGACCTAATCTACCGAAACATAGCTGAAAAAGGACTCGATTTGTTCTTCTTCGTCGTGACGGATATTTTAAATAATGATTCAGTTGCATTAGCACTAGGTAATCAATCAAGTAAAGCTGAAGCCGCATTTGGCGTGCCTTTTGTAAACAACGTAGCTTTATTAAAAGGCGTTGTATCTCGTAAGAAGCAAGTTGTACCTGTCTTAACTGAAGCGTTAAGCGAATAAGCAAAAGCTGGTTCTCAACTTAGAGAATCGGCTTTTTATTCTAATAAATGTCGCAAATATCGCTGCGGGTCTTTCAAAAAGTCTGCTGTTAACCGAACGTGCTCCACCTCTTCGTACGAAGTAGGGACAAGTTGATCCTCTTGGATTTCAAGCAAAGTTGCTCCCGGATATGCCATTAAGATAGGTGAATGCGTGGATATGATGAATTGTGCACCATCTTGTACCATCTCATGCAGCAAGGCTAAAAAAGTAAGTTGTTTATTTGGAGATAATGGCGCCTCGGGCTCATCGAGTATATACAATCCATTCGGTTTAAATCTTGCTTGGAATAAATCCAAAAAACTCTCTCCGTGTGATCTCACATCTAAGCCTTCACCGTATAAATGGCGAAGCTCTGAATACGTTCGAGCGTAAGGGAGTACCTCTAAACTATGAGGATCTCTTTTCTTAATTTCTTCAACGGTAATTCGTGCGCTTTCCCGCATATTCGCTAACTCTCGTGTGTATGTGATGAAATCGGAAGCCCGAAAGAAAAAACCATTCCGTGTGCGAACAGACCAAATTAGCTTTAGCTCCTCTGATAAATCATACGCATGAGAAAATGAGCGATCTTTTTCCATATACTCCCCACTAATTAATATACTCTCACTCGCTGCTGCGATTCCTTCCAGCAAAGTCGTTTTTCCTGATCCATTATCACCAGCTAAAATCGTGACGGAATTTGTAAAAACGAGTGAGTCGAATTGTTGAATTAGAGGAAGATTGAACGGATAATCAGTTCTCGAAGAACGTTTCTTTCGAATAACTTCACGTAAAATCATTTAGCATTCACTCCCTTAGCAAAACTTTAGCATATTCCCATGGTTTAAGCAGAAATATTGCGAGCCTTAACGGAACAATCTAGAATGAATTTGAGGTGAATGAAATGAAAATAGAGGTATGGTCAGATTATGTATGTCCATTTTGTTATATAGGAAAACGCAGATTAGAAGAAGCGATAGCATCATCAGGTTTATCAGAAAATATAGAGGTCCAATTTAAAGCATATGAACTTGATCCAAACTCACCCGCTTTTTCAGACAAATCAACATACGATATACTTGCGGAAAAATACAACACGACTACTGAAGCAGCAAAACAAATGACAGTTTCCGTCAGCCAACAAGCACAATCCGTTGGGTTAACATACGATTTTGATCGGATTAAACATGCAAACACATTTGATGCACATCGATTAGCTAAATGGGCTGAGAGCCAAGGCAAGCCTGCTGAAATAAGCGAACGTTTGTTAAAAGCCCATTTCATTGAAGCAAAAGAAATTGGTCGTCATGAAGTATTGCTAGATTTAGTCGAAGAAATCGGATTAGACCGTGAAAAAGCTTCTGAAGTTTTAGCTTCAAATGCTTATGAAGTAGAAGTAAAACAGGATGTTCAAGAAGGTATGTTACTTGGGGTTCGAGGCGTACCATTTTTCGTCATTAACCGTAAATACGCTATTTCTGGAGCGCAACCTGCTGAAGCATTTGCAGAGGCATTGAAGAAAGTAGCCGAGGAAGAAGGTATTTCTCCTAAACTTCAACAATTGGGTCAAGAAAATGTAGGTGTCTGCAAAGACGATTCATGTAACTTTTAAAAACGAACTGAGCAAAGTCTTAGACTTTTGAAGACGGCTCTTTTATTATATTAATATAGCTTGAATTAAAGGTATTTTAATTCGAGATATAAATTAATCAAATAAAGGAGTTATATATATGAACATTTTAGTCGTAAAAGCCAATAATCGTCCCTCGACAGAAGGAATTTCTAGTAAAATGCATGAAGTATTTATGAATGAATTGACTAAAGCTACAGATTTAAATATCAATACAATCGATGTATTTGAAGAAGATATGCCTTATTTCGGTCAAGATTTCTTTAACGCGATGGGTAAATCAGCTCAAGCTGAGCCATTAAACGACATCGAACAACGTATTCTTACTGCAGCAAAT
>JBEVEQ010000115.1:0-6067 GCA_040512715.1 Paenisporosarcina sp.
AAACTATCTAATAAAAAATAGCCAAAAACAATTCCAGCTACTGTTGTAAAGGTTGGCGTTGAGAAAAAATAATTTCATTTGCAAATAGCCTATTTAAACCAAAAGAAGTAAATGATCATATATCACTGTTAAAATCCAATTTTTTCTTTTTTTAGTAGAAACAGTTATAATCTCATATTTAAAATAACATAAATATACAATTATCTTGGAGAAGGTTTTTAAGTTTACATATAATAAGCTGGATACGAATATTGCTTAATCATAGCAAGCGTAAATTCATCTGCCATATGGAGTGCTTGGATTTCAATTTCATCAAATAACTCAATTGCAGCAGTGTATTCTTTCTGTAATAGATATACAACTTCAGCTTTTAATAATTCTAAGTGATTGATGAACATTTCTTCGGTTTCACTTTGCGAGAGGTACGGATTAATAGCACTCCAAAAATTGGCGATATCTCTTGCGTTTTGGAGCCATTTTTTGTCGAGTTCTTCAAAGGTTTTATTGTCGCCTTTTATTGCAGCTCCTACCAAGTCTGCTGCAATCGTTATATGTTCCTTAATTAATGCACTATATTCATCCGCTCTCACTTTCCCATAGTAAGGAATCAAAATTTTTCCCATGTCAGGTGCATTGCGTAATAACCTATTTATCACCTGTTCTTTATTTGGCGAATTCATAATTAATGCTTGAATAGCCGATTTAGTCCAGTAAACATGTTGTTCCCAAAGTAAACGCATTTCATTTTGCAACCCAAGATCTTGCAGACTAAAGCACGAAGTATACCAACAGTTGAACGGATTCACTTTTTGAGTTCCCTCCTATCTTATCCATTCATAATATTCAAATGAATTATTTGGGTGATTAAAATAATGACAACTCACAACTACAAATTTAATGCATCCTATACGTTCAATAAAATTATCACGGTTGCCACTAGTTGCTATGTCAGTCATTTTCAACAAGATGAATTAAACCTTGCACATAATTTAGGGTGATATGTAATAATCTATGGAGTAAAAATGGTACGCCAACATATTTTAAAACAAAAAAACACCGTTCCATTGCGAACGGTGTTTCCTTAGTTGAATACCTAATATTAATTTGTGTTCGACTCAGTTCCATCTTTCATAACAAGCGGATGAATGAGTACTTCAACACGTCTATTTTGAGCTCTGCCCTCAGCAGTATCATTTGATGCTATAGGTTTAAATTCTCCATACCCTTTTGCACTGAATAGTAATGGATTTAAATCCGGATTTTCAACAACCATTTTCAAAAAGTTCACAGCACGCATAACACTTAGCTCCCAGTTGGAAGCAAACTCAAATGTATTCATTGGAATATTATCAGTGTGCCCTGTCACAATGATACTTCTTGGAGGGTCAAACTCTAGTAAAGTAGCAATCTCACTAGCGATATCACTATATTCCGATTTGATAGTTGCGCTACCTGGGGCAAATAAAACACTGTCACGAATCGTTAAGAGTAAACCTTCGTCTGTCAGCTCGGTTGCTAATTGACTTTCAAGCTCGTTGACTGCAATATATTCATCTACTCTGTTTTGAATTTCCTCGAGTGATTTTTGATCTTCAATGTAAGCGGAACTTTCTTCATCTGACTCATTTGGAGCTTTTGGAATTGGCAATGGTGCCGGAGACGGATTGTCCATTACACCCATACCACCATCAAAAATTTCATTAAATACAACCGATAGCTGTTCTAACTTTTGTACATCCACTGTACTTGAGGCGAACAACACGATAAATAATGCTAATAATAACGTTAATAAATCTGCGTAGGGTATTAGCCAAGACTCATCCATGTGCTCTTCATGTCGATGTTTCTTATGCTTCTTTGCCAAGGCCAACCGCCCCGCTTTCACCCATTATTTTTTGTCGTTCTTCCAAAGATAAATAAGAAGAAAGCTTTTGTTCAATTACACGTGGAGCCTCTCCCTCTAAGACCGAAAGAATCCCTTCAATCATCATCATCTTTTGACGAATTTCTTGTTTCGATTTTCGTTTTAATTTATTTGCAAAAGGATGCCATAAAACATACCCAGTAAAAATCCCGAGCAATGTAGCGACGAAAGCTGCTGAAATGGCATGACCTAGTTTTTCAATATCATTTAAATCACCTAATGCAGCAATTAAACCAACAACCGCTCCTAAAACTCCAAGTGTAGGTGCATAAGTTCCTGCTTGAGTAAATATAAGGGCACCACTTAAATGGCGCTCTTCCATTGCTTCTACTTCTTCAGTTAATACGTCTCGAATATAATCCGCATTTTGCCCATCAATTGCTAGTGTAAGTCCATTTTTTAAAAATAAGTCCTCTACATCACCAGCCTTACCTTCTAATGCTAACAAACCTTCACGTCTTGCTAAATCAGCCCACTTAGAAAAAAGTTGAATAATTTCACCATCTGATTGAAGTTTCTGTTCTTTAAAGATTAATTTAAATAATTTAGGTACCCGTTTTAATTCATTCATAGGAAAGGCTATAGTAACAGCTGCAACTGTTCCCACAAGGATAATTAAAATAGCTGCAGGGTTTAATAATGCACTTGGTGCAACTCCTTTGAAAAACATCCCTACTAAAAGGGCAATAAAGCCCAAAATAAGTCCAACAACTGATGATAAATCCATTTCTGTACCCCCAAAGTTCTCTTTCTTCTATATATTTCGGATTCTACGCATTTTTTTGAAGTAAAGTAGGTAAAAAAAACGACTTTCTACTTCTTATTTCGACATAAGAAATTCACAATTGATTTACTCATTGGAAAATTGCTACTATAGGAATAGATTGAGCGAAAAGGAGATTTTACTTTATGAAAAATTTTAGTGAAAAGTTAACGAGTTACGCTGAGTTAGCAGTTAAAGTTGGTGTGAATATTCAACCTGGCCAAAACTTATATATTGCGGCAACAATCGATAATCCAGAATTCGTCCGTTTATTGGTTAAAACTGCATATGAAGTTGGAGCAAAGAACGTTTATGTTGATTGGTCAGATGATGTTATCACTCGTACTCGCTATGAATTAGCACCTGCTGATGTTTTTACTGAGTACCCTGAGTGGAAAGTTCAAGAACGTATGCAATTAGCGGATGGTGGCGCTGCCTTTATGAGCATCATGTCTCAAAGTCCTGATTTATTGAAAGGTATCGAATCTTCTCGTATTTCTGCTTTCCAAAAAGCATCAGGAACAGCCTTATCTAAATACCGTCAATATGTACAATCTGATAAGATCAGCTGGACAGTGGTCGCAGCTCCTTCAGTAGCATGGGCTGCAAAAGTATTCCCTTCCCTTCCTAGAGAAGAACAAATCCCTGCACTTTGGGAAGCTATCTTTAAAGCCGTTCGCGCAGATGTCGACTCTCCTATCGAGGCTTGGACAAACCATGATGCAACATTGCATGAAAAAGTCGATTATTTGAATGAGAAAAAATACCACAAACTGCATTACACAGCACCAGGAACTGACTTAACGATTGAATTGCCTAAAGGTCATCTATGGTGTGGTGCTGGTAGCATTAACGAAAAAGGTGATGCTTTCATGGCAAACATGCCAACTGAGGAATTCTTTACAGTTCCTTTTAAAACAGGAGTAAATGGATTTGTTTCAAGCACTAAGCCTTTAAGCTACGGTGGTAACTTAATCGAGGATTTCAAAATCACTTTTGAAAATGGACGTATTGTCAGTGTAGAAGCTAAAGAAGGACAAGAAGTTCTAGAACAATTAGTGGCGACAGATGAAGGTGCTAAATATCTTGGAGAAGTGGCCTTAGTACCTCATAAATCGCCTATTTCTGAATCTGGTTTGTTATTCTATAACACACTTTATGATGAAAATGCATCTAATCATTTAGCTATCGGTAGTGCATATGCCTTCTGTCTTGAAGGTGGCAAAAAAATGTCACAAGAAGAATTAGCTGAACATGGATTAAACCAAAGTATTACACACGTGGACTTTATGATTGGTTCTGAATTAATGGATATTGATGGCATCTCTGAAGATGGAACAAAAGAAGCTGTATTCAAACAAGGTAACTGGGCATTTTAATTATTTCCAAAGAGCCCAATGTTTTTCTCTATTGTTCCGACTCTTAATCATGTATACTTTTAATTACTAAATACTTGTTTAAGTAGAAAGGAGAATTCAAATGGCTTTCGGAATTATCACTGTCATTGGATTTACGATTGTTATAGGAATCGTTGGAGTTTTCGTTATGCATTATATTACATCAGGAATGGTCACTCGCGATTCAGAAGTTATTGATCCAAAACCTGAAATTCGTTTCTAAACAATCGCCTATGGGCGATTGTTTTTTTGTTATTACCTAACGTTTTCATTACAATTGCTAGACAGACAAGTAACAGCCTTATAACAAAATGGTTAGTGCTGCTTATTTTTTTTGATAAATCTATATCTATTGACCTATACTATCTCGCAATAATTGATATTTCCCAGTAAGTACCATATGGCATTTGACCTAAAATCCTCTATACTTATGTAGCAAACTGTTTAAGGGGGAGTCTACATGTTTTCTGGACTTGATATAGGAATTGACTTAGGAACTGCGAATATCCTTGTATACACAAAAAATAAAGGCATAATATTAAATGAACCTTCCGTCGTAGCGGTAGATACAAAAACTAGACATGTTATCGCTTTCGGTGAAGAAGCGAAAAGTATGATTGGAAAAACACCAGGTTCGATAACGGTTATCCGACCTTTAAAAGATGGCGTGATTGCTGATTTTGATATCACTACTGAAATGCTAAAACTAGTTATGAAAAAAGTAGGAAAAAGACTAGGAAGCTCAGTACGTAAACCAAATGTTATGGTATGTACACCTTCAGGAGCTACTTCTGTTGAACGTCGTGCCATTCATGATGCGGTAAAAAATAGTGGAGCTAAAGAGGTTCATTTAATAGAAGAACCTGTTGCTGCAGCTATAGGAGCAGATTTACCTGTCAGTGAACCAATAGCGAGTGTCATTGTTGATATTGGTGGTGGTACAACTGAAGTCGGTATCATTTCATTTGGAGGTGTCGTTTCTTCAAATACAGTAAAAGTTGCAGGTGATCGCATGGATGAAGATATCATTCAATTTGTGCGTAAACAATACAATGTATTAATTGGGGACCGTACTGCTGAACGCATTAAAATGGAGATTGGGTATGCTCTAGTACCGCATAGGACTGAAATTATTGAAGTTCGTGGTCGTGACGTGATGACTGGTCTTCCAAAAACCATTTCAATTAGTTCTGAGGAAATACAAGAAACTTTAAAAGAGTCATTACTTTCTATTTTAGAGGCGATTCGCTCGACTTTAGAAAGCTGTCCTCCAGAATTATCTGGTGACATCGTAGATCAAGGCGTTGTTTTAACCGGTGGTGGAGCTTTATTAAAAGGCATGCAAGAATGGTTGTCTAATGAAATTTCTGTACCTGTCCATATAGCACCTAATCCTTTGGAATCCGTTGCAGTTGGGACAGGTCGCTCTTTAGTAATGATGGATAAAATACAAAAAGTTAGCCGATAATCACATAAAACAGACAACTTTTACTGCGGGATGTTTCTTACATCTCGCTTATTTTTTGGGGGAAATCTGGTTGAGATTGAATATTTGATGAAAAATTGGCGTAAGCGTACGCTATGTCTCCATTTAAATAAAAAACATGGACATGGAAAGCCTTAAATCATAAAACCTATTATTGTGGATATGTTTGTTATAATAGTATCTTGAAAGTAGCATTTTAAAGGGGAAATCAACTACAATAAAGAGGAACGTAAAAAGGGGGAGCATATATGTCCTTATTAAACGAAATCCTATCTCACAATCAAACATTTGTAGCAGAAAAACAGTATGCGCCTTATATTACAACCAAGTTTCCAGACAAAAGAATCGTGATCCTAACTTGTATGGATACCCGACTCGTGGAACTCCTACCAAAGGCGATGAATTTAAAAAACGGTGATGTTAAAATTGTTAAAAGTGCTGGAGCAGTCATTAATCATCCCTTTGGCGGTATCATGCGTAGCTTGCTAGTCGCAGTG
>JBEVEQ010000011.1:0-3113 GCA_040512715.1 Paenisporosarcina sp.
GATGATTTCTGATTTTTCAACGGTCCTTTTAGACTTAAGAGACAAATCGATTTTAAATACAAAACCGATCAGTAAGAAAACCATTAGTGCAGCCAAGATCCTGCATGTGATGATTTACATGACCTTCATTACAATTTCTTTTGTAACGATTCCATTTGCGGTGAGTTTATTCACAAAAGGAATTTGGTTTTCTCTTATTTTCTTGGCCGAAATAATAATCGTTAATTTGTTTGTGGTTGTAGTAACAGCCATTTTATATATACTCGTTTTACGCCTTTTCGATGGCGAGCGTTTAAAAGACATCATTAATTATGTGCAAATCATTTTATCGATTAGCATTATGATTGGTTATCAAATTCTTGCTCGTTCGTTTGAGTTGGTCAACATAGAAGTTACTTACTCATTTAGCTGGTGGCACATATTCATTCCGGCTTTTTGGTATGGTGCACCCTTTGAGGTGCTGCTAAATCAAAAGTTTTCGACACCTATGATTGTCTTTTCCATATTTGCTGTGTGCGTTCCACTCATATCGTTTTATTTATATAGTCGAGTCATGCCTTCATTTGAACGGAATTTACAAAAACTAATGACTGAAACTGGTTCTAATAAAAAGAAGTGGGACGGCTTTGAGCGTTTTTTTGCAAAGATTATGTGTAGAAGTAGAGAGGAACAAATATTTTATCAATTCTCATCACGAATGATGACACAGGAGCGAGAGTTTAAGTTAAAAGTGTATCCTGCTTTAGGACTCTCAATTTTACTTCCATGTTTATTTGTTTTTAATGAATTGCGAATGAGTTCATTTGCAGAAGTATCTAATGGAAAGTCGTATTTGTTTCTCTATTTTTGTAATCTGATGATTCCAGGGATTATCCATATGTTAAAGTTTTCTGGGACGTACAAAGGAAACTGGATTTATCGAGCTACACCAATTCAAAACGTGTCATCAATTTATAGTGCTACGTTAAGAGCTTTTTTAGTAAAACTGTATCTTCCAATATTTTTAATCAATAGCGTTATTTTCATTTGGGTATTTTCTTCAAGAATTCTCCCTGATATTATCGTTATTTTATTAGTAGGAGTAGTTCAAATCATCATTACATATAAGCTGATTAATAATGAAGACTATCCATTCTCTCAATCATATGAATTTGCTCAAGAATCACAAACGGCTAAAAATATACTACTGTTTTTAATAACAGGTTTGTTTGCAGGTGCACATCTCCTCGCATTACAAATTCCTTATGGCAAATACATCTATCTGTTTGCGTTATTGATCGGGATAGTGATTGGTTGGCGAATAACATTTCCGAAGAAACCTATACATTAATAGAAAACGCCTTCGTAACAGGTACTTATAGAAGTACTGGTTAAGAAGGTGTGTTTTCTTTTAAATTAGTTATATCTAGCCATCAAAACATCGTGAATTCGTTGTAACTATTATGATGAGTTACAGCTTTTTGAAGTGTTTATTATCAAGAGATATGAATCTATTCATAATTAAAATGTCGTGTTCATATATTAAATTATGCAAACAATAATAATATGATATTAATAAAATATTTAGAAATGTTCAAATTAATAAAAAATAATATAGACTTACTAGTTAGATTGTTTTACAATACAACTTATTACCAATAAAAAATGATAGTATCCGACTACAAAACTAACCCCTATATTTATGGCTAGAGTTTTCGGGATTATCAAAAAAGGGGATTGTTTATGATGAAGAGAAAGTTTACTAAACTAGCTGTGGTTTCTACATTACTGGCCAGTATATTAGCTGGTTGTTCAGGCGGAAGTGGAGGTTCAAGTTCAGGTTCTTCTGACGGAGATACCATTAAAATCGGTGCGAACTTAGAGCTTTCGGGCGGTGTTGCTTCTTTTGGATCTTCAATCGCAAAAGGAATCGACCTTGCTGTTGAAGAAATTAATGCTGATGGTGGAGTCGACGGTAAAAAAATTGAAATTATTAAAGTGGATAATAAATCCGAGGGTCCTGAAGCAACGAACGGAGCCATTAAATTAACTAGCAAGGACAAAGTTACAGCAATTATTGGTGCAGCTACAAGTGGTAATACAGTCGCACAAGTACAAATTGCAAATGATACTAAAACTGTTCTGCTTACACCTTCTGGTACAAGTCCTAACGTAACAGTTAATGAAGATGGTAGTGTTAACGATTTTGCTTTCCGAACTTCGTTCATCGATCCATTCCAAGGAACTGTTGCAGCTAACTTTGCAGCAAATGAGTTGAAAATTAAAAACGTAGCCATCTACGCTGATAGTTCAAGTGACTACGCAAAAGGTCTTGCAAAATCTTTCAAAGAAACGTTTGAAGAAGCTGGTGGAAAAATTGTAGCTGAAGAAGCGTACGTTGCGAAAGATACAGATTTCCGCTCGACATTAACTCGTCTTAAATCAGCAAACCCAGACTTCATTTTCATTCCTGGGTATTATGAAGAAGTTGGTTTGATTGTAAAACAAGCTCGAGAAATGGGCATTGATGTTCCTTTAATGGGTGCTGATGGTTGGGATTCTCCGAAGTTAGTTGAATTAGCAGGTGCAGAAGCACTTAATAATACATTTATTACAAATCACTATTCTTCTGAAGATCCAGATGAGAAAATTCAAAAATTCGTTAAAAGCTTCTCGGATAAATATGATGGCGCATCACCGGACGCATTTAGCGCACTTGGTTATGATTCTGTCTATTTGTTAGCAGACGCAATTGAACGTGCAGGAGATTTAGATGCAACGAAAATTAAAGATGCACTTGCAGAAACGAAAGATTTAGCTTTAGTCTCTGGAAATGTAACAATTGATGAGCAACACAATCCAATCAAGTCTGCAACAATTTTGGAATACCAAGATGGCAAGCAAGTCTTTAATACGAAAGTAAATCCTTAATGATTTAACTTGAGATGGGAGGATGGAACAACCATCCTCCCATTTTTTTATTAGGATGTTGAGATTTTACAAGGGAGTGAGAATACATGGAATGGATTCAACAGATTGTCAACGGAATATCACTCGGCAGCATCTATGCGTTAATCGCACTTGGCTACACGATGGTTTATGGAATTATTAAGTTAATCAACTTCGCCCATGGG
>JBEVEQ010000024.1:0-3304 GCA_040512715.1 Paenisporosarcina sp.
GTTTGAGTCTTTTCTTTGCGACGAAGCTAGCGAAGCGATGCAACGTTCTTTCATGTTTCGAAGCTAGCAAAGCGATGCAACGTTCTTTCATGTTTCGAAGCTAGCAAAGCGATGCAGAAACAGAAACAGAAACAGGAGCAGATGTTTTCCGCTGTTTTGCTCAAAATCTCTATAAAAGTAAAAAATACAATCAAAAATAACATAGCTTAAACAATAAAAATTGACCACTTTCTGTACTATCAGTTGGTGGTCTTTTACTTTGTAAGGTTACCTATTCACTCCATTTCCTTTGCCAGGTTAGCTAGTTTCAACGTTGTTTTCCAATTGCGGATCGTTGAGTGAACGCCTAATTTTTGAACTTGCAGTGGTAGCTTGGAATCTCGAAAGCTTTGACGTAAAAACAGATAAATTTCTTTACCTTGGACATGATACTGATCAATATTGCTTTGGAATTCAGTTAATAGATTAAGCGCTTCTTGTGAGGGCACTTCAGACAATAAAGTTAGATGTACACTCTCTCCTTCCAATAGTGCTTCTACTGGGTAAGGACAATTGTCGATAATTTGCTGCCATTCCTTAGACGTTCTCAAGATTACAGGGACTGAAAAACTGAAAGTAGTATTGATTTGCTGCTCGATTCTTCGGCATAGCTCATCTGTTTCCTCGTTTGATTCAAATAAAACATTACCACTTTGAATATAGGTTTTTACTTTGTTTAAGCCCATAGTTTCTAACATGTGTTTCAAGTCTGTCATTTTGATTATTTTGTGTCCACCTACGTTAATTCCTCTTAACAATGCTATATAGATAGTCATTTTTTCCCTCAAATCATGTTTTTATTTCTTGCAAATAAATACTTCCGTAAGACATGGTTAAACTAATCTAAGGTTTTGAATCACAAGAATATCATTACATTCTTTCTGATTAACAAAATGTGAGGACGTGAAATCTTATGGATTTTTTTCATAGTCAAGAATCACTTACTTCATTACAGTGGATTTTAAGAGCATTTATTGCCTTCTTTTTCCTCATCATTGTAGCTAAACTAATGGGTCATCGATCCATATCTCAATTAGGTTTGCTCGATTTTATTATGGCTATTTCTATCGGCAATATTATTGCCCATCCTTTGTCAGATGAAACTTTAGGATTGCGTGGATCATTGATAACAATGAGTTCATTGGTCATTTTATATCTAATGGGTATCTTTCTAACCTTAAAATCAGTTAAGCTAAGAAATTTACTGGATCCCAAGCCAATTCCACTTATCAAAAACGGACAAATCATCTTTAAGAGTTTATCTAAAGCACGGATTTCTATTGATGTTTTATTATCAGAAATGCGAAAAGCACAAATTGAAGAAGTGCAAAAAGTGGCACTTGCATTATGGGAGACAAATGGGACTATTTCATTTTTTCTTGATCCTCAATATCAACCTTTAACTCCCTCAGATATGAATTTAGTGAGTTCGCCATTTGATTTACCTAAAACCATTATTAAAGAGGGCAAAATTGATGTCAACGAACTTTCTACTCTTGGCAAAGACAAAAAGTGGGTTATAGGAAAAATGAAGTCGACCTTTCAATTGGATGTGAATGAAATTTTGTTAGCTACCATTGACAAGAATGAACTTATTAAAATAATCTTGTACAAATAAAATGACTCTCCTTTTCACCTTATCCTCCTGTTAGGAAAGGTTCGTACATGGTGATGGCATGGTTTTCCGTAATAAATTCATCATCAATGAGCTCATTACTCCTATTGTAGATTTCTCTGTAAAGGGTATTGTGTCGAACATATCCTCCCCATTGCTCTAAAGTAAACTGGTGGTCTTTTTCATACACTTTATATGTGTTTGTCGGTTGGTTAACGGATCTCCATTCACCGACTAATGATACGTCTGTTAAATAAATAACGAGTTGATAAGGTTCGTTTGTTTCATTTTTTATTTGAAGATCTAAGTAGTTATAGGCACATGTTGCCCCGCTTCCGAAAGGCTGACTCCGTTTAGAATCAGGGAAGACATCGTAGCTATGACGATATCTTTCCGTTACGGTCAACGGTGTATGTAAGGTCATCCAGTAAATTAAGTTTGATAATTGGCATAAGCCACCGCCAACTCCTGTTGTTACTTTTCCATAATGTAAAATCATTCCGTCAACATAGCCTTTTCTTTTAGTAGTTGCGCCAATGGTTTTCCAATATGAAAAGGTTTCACCAGGTTGAATCACAATACCGTTAACCTTTTTAGCTGCAATTTTTAGGTTCTTTACCTTGTTGTATTGCATCTGCATCTCTACGTCTTTTAATTGACGTAACAAAGGCGTTCTATGCTTAAAAACAATATGAGCTAATTTCTCTTCCTCAAAATTCTTTGCATATTTTTTCTCATCGAAAACCCATTCAACATAACGTTTCAGCCGATAGACTTTCTTTCCCATAAATATCCGTAAGACACTTCTCTTTAGGGGTTTGAGCGATTGCATCTTCATACTCCTTCCAAGGTTTAAACAAACCAAACGTTCACGATTTCATTATTTTGCACCTCGTACATGGCAACGGCTTCTGTTTCAACACCACTCGCACGACCAGTGACATATTCGTGGTCGATGACGATGTTTCCCTTAACGATTCGAGACAAAAGAGCCGCGTGTTGATCTGGATTTTGTTCGAATAGAGCTGAATATCTTTCCCTCATCTTGTCAATTCCCTTATAAGTGAGTTCGTTTGAAGGAAAAGTTCGCACTTTCACATTAACGGAGTAAACTGCGAGAAACTCTTCAATATCTTGTTTGTTATAGGCATCTAACTGACGTTGTGCCAAAGTTTCTGGTTGAATGGCCAAGTTCTCATCCCCTTCATTTCCAATTAATTAACTATTCTCCGATATCGATAAACCCTTCTACCCGCGCTTTTAGGATCTCATCAAGCTCTTCATCCATAAATGAGTAGGCGTCAGGAATAGCTAAATTCCATAGATACTTACCTGCTAATTCCTGTCCAAACTGAGTTTTTAGTCGTCTCATATGCTTTTGCTCCATGACATTTCTGTTCCAGCTGAGCGGACGTGGAGTCCGTTGACTCCATGAAAGATTTTTCAGCTATTGGGCTACGCCAAAAAAGAACCTTCATCGTACACTTCTTAGCAATTGCAAATCATGAACGACATTACCATCTGTTTCTTTAATATTGAACCAAGTCGTCTTTTCCACCCGTTCAATTTCGCGCACGACCTCAATCCTTTTATACATGACATACTTTATCTTTAAATATGGTATTCGATATATTTTTCGTTTAACCTCCT
>JBEVEQ010000054.1:0-14849 GCA_040512715.1 Paenisporosarcina sp.
GCTGATTATGTTGGTTTTGAAGTACCTGATGCGTTCGTAGTAGGGTATGGTTTAGATTACATGGAGAAATACCGAAATTTACCATATGTTGGTATTTTGAAAAAAGAGGTTTATTCGTTTTAATAGACCTGCCGTAATTTTGTCAAAGTTTCGGTTTTAAGGTTTGATACGCAAGGCTTTTCGTTGTACGCAAATTTCTACGTATGATAAGATTACAAATAGTTTTTCTGTATATTTTGTGAGGAGGCTCGGGATGAATCGAATATTTCGATACACCATATTTTATTTATTAATTTTCCTCGTTATTATTGGTATTTTTGGTACATTCAACAGTGGGAAAAACCCAACCAAAGAAATTAATTATGGCGATTTTCTTACTGCTTTAGATAGTGGGAAAGTAACTCAATTCAGCATGCAACCAGATGCTGAAGTGTATGAAGTTCGTGGGAAAATGGAAGGTTATAGCGAAGAAGACGAATTCGTTACCAATATTCCATTAAACGACCAAACAGTTCAAGATAGAATCAAGGAATCTGCAAAAACAAATAAAGTTGAGATATTAAAAGCACCTGAAACAAGCGGATGGGTGCAATTCTTTACTGGCTTAATTCCATTCATTATCATTTTCATTCTGTTCTTCTTCTTATTGAACCAAGCTCAAGGCGGCGGAAATCGTGTCATGAATTTTGGGAAGAGCAAAGCGAAACTATATGATGACAAGAAAAAAGCGAAGTTTGAAGATGTTGCCGGAGCAGACGAAGAAAAACAAGAGCTTGTTGAAGTTGTTGATTTCTTGAAAGATCCTCGCAAATTTGCAGAAGTCGGAGCGCGTATTCCAAAAGGTATTTTACTAGTTGGTCCTCCTGGTACGGGTAAAACATTACTTGCTCGTGCGGTTGCAGGTGAAGCAGGCGTACCTTTCTTCTCTATAAGTGGTTCAGACTTTGTTGAAATGTTCGTAGGGGTTGGGGCATCTCGTGTGCGTGACCTTTTCGAAAATGCTAAGAAAAATGCACCATGTATTATTTTCATTGATGAAATTGATGCGGTAGGTCGTCAACGTGGAGCCGGTTTAGGTGGAGGTCACGATGAGCGTGAACAAACCTTGAATCAGTTACTAGTTGAAATGGATGGATTCGGAGCAAACGAAGGAATTATCATCGTAGCTGCAACTAACCGTCCAGATATTTTAGATCCAGCACTTCTTCGTCCGGGTCGTTTTGACCGTCAAATTACGGTCGGTCGTCCAGATGTTAAAGGTCGTGAAGCGGTACTTAAAGTACATGCTCGCAATAAACCTTTAGAAGACCATGTGGATTTAAAAGCAGTAGCACAACGTACACCAGGATTCTCTGGTGCAGACTTAGAAAATCTTTTAAACGAAGCAGCACTGGTTGCGGCTCGTCGTAATAAAAAGAAAATTGATATGGCTGATATTGATGAAGCTACGGACCGTGTAATCGCGGGACCAGCTAAAACAAATAAAGTTATTTCTGAAAAAGAACGCAACATTGTGGCTTGGCATGAAGCAGGTCACGTTGTCATCGGTTTAACATTGGATGATGCAGAAATTGTTCATAAAGTAACGATTGTACCTCGTGGTCAAGCAGGCGGTTATGCGGTTATGCTTCCAAAAGAAGATCGCTACTTCATGACAAAACCTGAGTTATTGGATAAAATTTCGGGATTACTTGGTGGACGTGTTGCTGAAGATATCGTTTTCGGTGAAGTTTCTACTGGTGCTCATAATGACTTCCAACGCGCAACGAGCATTGCTCGTAGCATGGTTACAGAATACGGGATGAGTGATAAACTTGGACCGATGCAGTTTGGTCAAGCGCAAGGCGGAAATGTCTTCCTTGGACGTGACTTTAACTCTGAACAAAATTATTCGGATGCGATTGCTTATGAAATTGATCAAGAAATGCAACGAATGATTAAAGAGCAATATGTACGAACAAAAGAAATTTTAACTGAGAATCGTGAGCTACTTGATTTAATCGCAAAAACATTACTTGAAGTAGAAACACTTGATGCTGCTCAAATTAAACATTTAAAAGATCATGGTACTCTTCCTGAACGTAAGTATGGTGCCTTAAATGGTAATACGGACGAGAAAAAAGAGGAAACGACTGAATCAGTAGCCGAATCAACTCCAGACGATTCAACTGTAGTGCCGGATGTAACGGGCGCACCTAGTGATCCTTCAACGGGTGATTTACCTTCTGAGGAGATTGCAAGTGAACCTACTAAAGGTATTCACGAAGATCGTAAATAATCAATAAATCAAAAAAGCTGATTGACTTCCTCTTGCGGAGTCAATCAGCTTTTTTCTAACGATCAAATTATGGTATGATGTCTTCGAGAAAAGTCACACTTCTATAATGGATGTGATTTGAGTTGCAAGGATAAGTGAGGGACAAGGATGATACTTGTATTAGATACAGGAAACACAAATATTGTATTAGGGGTTTACGACAAATCTGACCTCATTCATCATTGGCGTATGGAGACAGACCGTTATAAAACTGAAGATGAATACGGAATGCAGGTTAAGGCTTTATTTGACCATGCAGGTATTCAATTTTCTCAAATAAATGGCATTATCATTTCATCTGTCGTTCCACCGATCATGTTTTCATTGGAGCGGATGTGCCAAAAGTATTTTGGCCTTAAACCACTAGTTGTGGGACCTGGTGTGAAGACGGGATTAAATATTAAATACGAAAATCCGCGGGAAGTCGGAGCGGATCGTATCGTTAATGCTGTTGCGGGTATCCATGAATATGGTCCACCACTAATTATCGTCGATTTTGGAACTGCCACAACCTATTGCTATATCAATGAAAAAAGTGAATACATGGGTGGTGCTATTGCGCCAGGAATCGGAATATCAATCGAAGCTCTATTTGCAAGAGCATCAAAACTTCCGAGAATTGAACTGACTCAGCCGGAGAATGTCGTTGGTAAAAACACCATATCTGCCATGCAAGCTGGAATTGTTTATGGCTATGTCGGACAAGTCGAAGGTATTGTTAATCGAATGAAAGCACAAAGTAAGATGGTACCAACTGTCATTGCCACTGGTGGAATGGCCAGTTTAATATCTGCGGAATCAACCGTCATTGATGTCATCGATCCTTATTTAACTTTAAAAGGATTGCACCTGATATATCAAAGAAACCAATAAGAATAGAGGAATATATATGAAAGATTATTTAGTTAGAGGATTAGCATTTGATGGAAAAGTACGTGCTTTTGCTGTAAAAACTACCGATACGATTGCAGAGGCTCAACAACGTCACGGTACGTGGCCAACTGCATCAGCCGCTCTAGGTCGCACGATGACCGCAGGCGTTATGATGGGAGCTATGTTAAAAGGAGAAGATAAGTTAACGGTAAAAGTCGAAGGAAAAGGTCCGATTGGTGCCATTATCGTCGACAGTAATTCAAAAGGGGAAGTTCGCGGTTATGTAACAAACCCTCAAACCCATTTTGATTTGAATGAACATGGGAAACTAGACGTTCGCCGTGCAGTAGGGACGGACGGCATGATTACAATCGTTAAAGATTTAGGTATGCGTGAATTCTTTACAGGACAAGTACCAATTGTATCTGGTGAATTAGGAGAAGATTTCACTTACTATTTCGCGACATCAGAGCAAGTACCTTCATCCGTTGGGTTAGGGGTTTTGGTTAATCCAGACAATACTATTTTAGCTTCAGGCGGTTTTATTATTCAATTAATGCCAGGTATTGAAGATGAAACGATTACAATCATTGAAGAAAAACTTAGCACGATGGAACCGGTTTCCAAACTAATTGCCAAAGGTTTGTCTCCTGAAGAATTGCTACAAGAAATTTTAGGTGAAGGAAATGTGAAAATTTTAGACCAAATGCCAGTCATGTTTGAATGTAATTGTTCAAAAGACCGATTTGGAACTGCCATATTAAGCCTTGGAGAATCAGAAATTCGTGACATGATACAAGAAGACGGCGAAGCTGAAGCGCAATGTCACTTCTGTATGGAAACGTATCATTATTCAGAACAAGAATTGGAAGCCTATATCGATGAGATCAAGTCATAATCGCGAGCGTCGGAATGTAGAAAATCGTCTGACAAAGAAGACTTTAAAAACAAAACCTGTCTTAGTGGTACTCGGTTTGTTGCTAGCAGGGAATCTATTATGGTTTATCGCTTGGTTAATACCGAACGGTTCTTCGGGTGGGAATGAAGAAGTAGCCTCTGTTGATGGAGAAGCCATTACAAGAGAAGACTGGTTAGTTGCGATGGAAGAACAATACGGCCAAGATACTCTTTTGGAATTGGTTAATACGAAAGTGATGGAAACGGCTGCTGATAAGTACGACATCAAAGTAACTGAAGAAGAAATCGACTTAGAATTAGCGCTAATCCGCTCGGCTCAAGATTCCTCTGATTCATCTGTCCAATCATTACATGGAGAGATGCAAAGGCAAAAAATTCGTTCTCAACTCATACTCGATAAGGTTTTAACGAAAGACGTTGTTATTAATGATGACGAAATCCAGTCGTTTTATAAGGAAAATCAAGCGCTATATAATATTTCAACTACCTATCGAACGAGAATGATGATTCTTCCGACTGCTGACGAAGCAAAAGAGGCAGTCAAAGAACTCGAAAACGGTTCGTCTTTTGATGTGTTGGCGAGAGAGCGTTCACTAGATAGTGCGTCTGCTAGTTTAGGAGGCGATATTGGTTACATTACTGAAAAACAGGAAGACATGGATCCAGCAATTATTGAAGCGGCCATAAACCTTGCGGCTAAGAAATGGAGCGACGCAATTTCATTAGAGGATGGACGATTTGCAGTTGTCTATGTTCAGGATGTCGCAAAAGGGCAAGCTTTTCAATACGACCAAGTAAAGGATCATATCAAACGTGAGTTAGCGATTGAACAATTACCTCAATCGGTGTCGCCAGAAGCATTTTGGAAAGAATTCGATACTGAATGGTTTTATAGTGAATGATAACAGTACTTATGATTGCCGCTTCAGGTGGAAGCTTTCCGCGGGCGGTCCGTAAGCCTCCTCGCTCGCTTCGCTCCCTGCGGGGTCTCACTTAGACAAGCTTATCCCGCTGGAGTCGACGCCTTTTACAACAATCAATGATTACAAAGTCAATTTAATAAATGTGTCAATATGAATTTTGTTAGAGAATACGTGCCACTCCCGCAGAAAAAAGACTACTTAGACCCCGCAGCTTGCGAGGAGGCTAAGTGGTCAGTCTGCAGGAAAGGACGCGTATTCTCTTTTTATTTAAGGTTATAACTTTTACTTATATTCATAAAACAAACCATTTTAGAAGATTGCTTTTAGTTTGACAGAATATAATAATTATTGATACGATTGCATAAAATAAAACCTATTAACATACTAGGGATTAGGAGTGAGTGCATGGTTCGCATTGGTAATTCAGTAACAGATTTAGTTGGAAAAACCCCCATCGTAAAGTTAAATCGTTTAACGGGTCCAGAAGACGCAGAAATTTACTTGAAATTAGAATATTTTAATCCGGGGAGCAGCGTGAAAGATCGCATTGCCCTTTCAATGATAGAAGCAGCAGAACAAAATGGTGATATTAAACTTGGTGATACCATCATTGAACCAACGAGTGGAAATACAGGTATTGGTATTGCAATGATTGCAGCCGCTAAAGGATATAAGACAGTGTTAGTGATGCCAGAAACGATGAGCTTAGAACGTCGTAACTTGCTTCGTGCGTATGGTGCTGACCTTATTTTGACACCAGGACCTGATGGCATGAAGGGTGCAATAGCTAAGGCGACAGAATTAGCTGAAGAAAACGGCTGGTTTATGCCACAACAATTTAACAACGAAGCAAATCCAGAAGTGCATCGCTTAACCACGGGTCCTGAAATCGTAGAAGCTATGGACCAATTAGATGCATTTATTTCTGGAATTGGTACTGGCGGGACGATTACTGGAGCGGGTAGTGTACTGAAAAAGAACTTCCCTGGGATTGAAATAGTTGCAGTGGAACCAAAAGATTCAGCAGTTCTTTCAGGTGGTCAACCAGGACCACACAAAATTCAAGGAATTGGTGCAGGATTCGTTCCTGAAATCTTAGATATAACTATTTACGATTCCATCATTCAAGTATCGAATGAAGATGCTTATGAAACAGCACGTAAAGTTGCGAGAGAAGAAGGTATTTTAGGTGGCGTTTCATCAGGTGCTGCAATATATGCTGCAGTTGAAGTAGCTAAGAGATTAGGTAAAGGTAAGAAAGTTTTGGCTATTCTTCCATCAAACGGTGAACGTTATTTAAGTACACCACTTTATCAATTCGAAGATTAATAGGCGAACTTTAGGAGAGAGCGGAAACGTTCTCTCTTTTCTAGTTCCAGTAAATTATTCATCGAATCCCGTAAGATTATTTGTTAATCCCGTAAAATTAGATCAAAATCTCGTAAAATAGTCGATTTATAAATAAAAATTGACACTTCAACCTATATCTTCTGCCTCTCCCTTTATCCTCAAGCAATTTTTTGACAACATCTCAAAGATGTAACTCCAATAAAATGGTCGTTTAATTGTTTTTAATTTGTAAGAAAAATTTTATATGGCTACAAATGATTTTTTTGATTGTAGTGGAAGGCGGCGACTCCAACGGGAATAACATGAGCTGAAGGTCCCGCAGAAGCAAGGCGACGAGGAGACTGAAGCCATGCCCGCGGAACGCGTCCGCCTGAAACGAAAATCAATTCAACGGAAATTTGAATTATGTGTTTGATGAAATGAAGAATGAGCCAGGCGAATTCTAGAATAGCACGTCTGAAATGGAGAATGAACCGATCGAAATGTAGAAAGCAACCAGCGAAATTTAGAATCCATTCAAATTACCTCACCACAATCTGGGAACATTGCTTTTTTTGTGGCGTTTTAACAGCGATTCACGATAAGATGATAGCAACAATTGTATTCTGGGGGGAGTTTGGATATGGAGCGTGTTCCATTACATACAGCATCTATACCATGTACGAAAGACGAATTTTATGATGCCTACAAAGAATTGACGAAAAATGAATCACATCATATATTTCTGGAAAGCGGAAGAGGCGGGCATTTATGTGTTGCTGGATGGAATCCGTTAGCTGTCGTGAAATCTGTGGATGAGGGATTACATATTGAGTGGCGAGATGGTTCCGTTGAAGAGCGAACGGGGGAACCGCTACATTTAGTCGAGCAGTTAGTGGCTGAACATGGCTTTGCACATCAAGGTCATTTACCAGACTTCCAAGGAGGGGCGGTTGGTTTTATTACTTACGATTACGCTCGCCAAATTGAAGAATTGCCGAACGAAACGAAAGATGATTTAGAAATTCCTGATATTTACTTTTACCTACTCGATCAATGGGCAGTTCTAGATGTGGCAAAAGACAAGCTTCATTTGATGAGTTTAGCTTCTAATCCCTCGACTTTAAAAGAAGACATCGAGCTATGGAAGCAAGCTGTAAAACAAGGCTTTGAAACACGCGTCTTTTCGCCTGGTGTGGGAACTGAGGTGGGAGAAGATCAAGCGCAACTGCACGTTTCAGTGACCGGTCCTGTATTTGAAGATGCTGTGAGAAGAATTCAATCGTATATTGAACAGGGTGATGTATTCCAAGTGAATCTATCAGTCCGCCAGTCTAAAGCATTGTCTGTTTCTCCAATTTCTATGTACGAAGCATTACGTTCATTTAATCCATCTCCATATATGGCGTTTATTCAATCACCTGAGTTTGCGGTTGTTTCTGGATCACCTGAACTGCTTGTTAAGAAAAAAGGCGAAGAATTATCGACAAGACCAATTGCTGGTACACGTCCACGTGGGAAAGATGAAGCCGAAGATGAATTACTTGCGAAAGAATTAATTGATAACGAAAAAGAACGTGCAGAACATGTCATGTTGGTTGACTTGGAACGCAATGACCTGGGTCGTGTATCTGCATATGGCTCAGTTGAAGTGAATGAATTCATGGTGATCGAAAAATATTCGCATGTCATGCATATTGTTTCGAATGTTAGAGGGACACTCGCTCCTAATACATCGAATGCAGAAGTAGTACGTGCTGTATTTCCAGGTGGGACAATAACAGGAGCACCTAAAATTCGTACGATGGAGATCATCGAAGAACTTGAACCGGTTCGACGAGGATTGTATACAGGTTCGATTGGTTGGTTAGGTTACAACGGAGATTTAGAATTCAATATTGTTATCCGCACAGCCTTTATTAAAAATGGCATGGCACATATCCAAGCGGGTGCAGGAATTGTTATTGACTCTATCCCTGCGAATGAATACATTGAATCGTTAAATAAAGCAAAAGCAGTTTGGCAAGCGAAAGCGATGGCAGAGGGAGTGGGCAGCGTATGATTTTAATGATTGATAATTACGATTCATTCACTTATAACCTCGTGCAATATTTTGGAGAGCTTGGTCAAGAGCTTGTCGTCAAACGTAATGACGAGTTAACGCTCGGTCAAATCGAAACACTGAATCCTGACGTGATCGTCGTTTCACCTGGTCCTTGCAGTCCCGATGAAGCAGGAATTAGTTTACAAGTGATTGAACACTTCGCAGGGAAAATCCCGATTTTTGGTGTTTGTCTAGGACATCAATCCATTGGACAAGCCTTCGGAGGCAAAGTAATTCGGGCAGAACGGTTAATGCATGGAAAAACTTCACTTATGCATCATGACGGTAAGGGAGTAAATGCAGGAATGCCAAATCCATTTCACGCAACTCGCTATCATTCATTAATTGTAGAAAAGAAAAGCTTGCCTGCATGCTTAGAAGTTACTTCGTGGACAGATGAAGGGGAAATCATGGGACTTCGACACCGCGAGCTTGCAGTTGAAGGAGTTCAATATCATCCGGAATCGATTATGACGGAGCAAGGCAAAAAGTTATTGCAGAACTTTATTCAAACGTATTGCCATTCGGCAAAGAAGCAGGAAGTGTAATGTGGGCATGGATGAATGGGGAATTTATCAAAGCGGAAGATCTTCGCATTTCCCCGTTTGACCACGGCTTTTTATATGGCCTCGGATTTTTTGAGACCTTTCGTACATATGAAGGTAAAATTTTCTTAGCCGATATGCACCTAGAGCGGTTGAAGCAAGCGTTAGATGAATTTCATTTAAGAGTAGAGCTTGATGTTGAATTGATTTATGAAATTGTACAGAAACTAAATCACCGTGCTGACGGTGAAGATGGTTATTTCCGGTTAAATGTTTCAGCAGGCGCTCATGACATTGGGTTACAGCCTACCGAGTATCAACAACCTACCGTTATTCTGTTTAGAAAACCTTTGCCCATCAGTGTCAGAGGTAGGGAAAAAACAGCCGTGTGGCTAGAAACGAGACGAAATTCTCCGGAAAGTATCACTCGTCATAAATCTCATCATTATGCCAATAACGTTCGGGCCCGTTTAGAACTCCCATCTTTAGCGGTGCATGAGGGTTTCTTTTTAACGCAGTCCGGTCATATTGCAGAAGGAATTACATCCAATATTTTTTGGGTTCGTGAGGGGGCGTTATTCACGCCTTCTTTAGATACAGGCATTCTCGCGGGGATCACGCGTTCATGGATAATTGAGTCAGCACGTTCATTAGGCCTTGAGGTAATCGAGGGTTTATTCCTGCCTGAAGAATTGTTGCAAGCAAGCGAGGTCTTTATAACCAATGCCGTTCAAGAGATAGTACCAATTAAAACACTAGAATCTACAACCTTCGCTGGAAATAAAGGATCGATTTACAATAGATTACATCGACGGTACGTCCAACAAGTGAACGAGATAGAATAGGAGCAATCACCTTGAAGTTATCACATTACATCAAAGCTTTTGAACAAAATGGGACGGTCCTTGATTTTCATAAAGAAACGATTGTCATGGGTATTCTAAACGTGACGCCGGATTCGTTTTCGGATGGTGGTCAATTCGATGCTATTGAAAAGGCGATAGTGCATGCGAAACAAATGGTCAACGATGGAGCCAAAATCATCGATATTGGTGGAGAATCAACTCGCCCGGGACATGAACCCGTTTCTGTGGAGCAAGAAATTGCTAGAGTAATTCCCGTCATCAAGGCGTTAAGTAAGGAATTAGACGTGATGATTTCGATTGATACCTACAAAGCGGAAGTTGCGGAACAAGCTATTTTGGCAGGGGCTCATATAATTAATGATATTTGGGGAGCGAAGAAAGAACCGGCAATCGTTGATGTGGCAGCTAAATACCAAGTTCCGATAATTCTTATGCATAATCGCAACAATACCGAGTACACCGATTTTTGGAATGAAGTTCGAAGCGACTTAGAAGGAAGTGTTCAACTTGCTAAAGATGCTGGAGTAGCAGAAGAACATATTTGGTTAGATCCAGGAATCGGCTTTGGGAAGACGACCGAACAAAATATTCTGATGATGCAGCACCTTTCCGACCTTTCCGAGTTGGGATATCCCGTGCTTCTCGGAACATCGAAAAAATCGATGATTGGGAATGTGTTGAACCTACCAGTTACTGAACGTTTAGAAGGAACAGCTGCGACGGTAAGTTATGGTGTTATGCACGGTTGTCACATCATGCGTGTTCATGATGTAAAAGAAATTGTGCGTACTGTAAAAATGATGGACGTACTAACTGGAAAACAACCATTTGCAAATAAGTAAGGAGGCGGCATGTGTGGATTATATTCATGTGAATGAAATGGAGTTTTGGGGATACCACGGTGTGTTTCCTGAAGAAACGAAATTAGGTCAACGATTTCGTGTAAGTTTATCGTTAGCATTATCATTAAAAGAAGCCGGTGAAACAGATCAATTAGATAAAACAGTAAACTATGCTGAAGCATTTACTATTTGTCGTGAAATAGTTGAAGGAGAACCGGTAAAGTTAGTAGAGACGGTTGCTGAACGAATCGCAAACGAGGTTCTATCTACTTTTAATGGACTAGTAAAGGGTTGTAAAGTGGTGTTAATTAAACCAGATCCCCCGATTCCAGGACATTATAAATCAGTTTCAATTGAAATTACACGTGGAGAATTTGTATGAATACCGCGTACTTATCTCTAGGTTCGAATATCGGAGACCGGCTTGTCATGCTACAAGAAGCAGTACGCATGTTAAAGAATGAGCAAAATCTTCATGTGACGAGAATATCCTCTGTTTATGAAACGGCACCGGTAGGCTTTACGGATCAATCATCGTTTTTAAACATGGTTGTCGAAGTGCAAAGTGATTTGCATGCGTTCAAAATTTTGGCAATTTGCTTAGAAACTGAACAAGCGCTAGGGCGTATACGTGAATTTAGATGGGGTCCACGATGCATAGACCTTGACATTTTGCTCTATAATGACGAAAATATGGAGTCAGAGAATTTAATTATCCCTCATCCGCGTATGCATGAGAGAGGATTTGTACTCGTCCCTTTATTAGAACTGAATCCTAACTTAAACCATCCGATTACGGGTGTGCCCTTCCATCAGTATATGGAAGAGCAGAAAGAAGGCGTACGCTTATGGAAAACATTCGATGGGGTAGACGCATTCGTGCATTCAGAAAATTAAAGGCGATTAAACAAATGGATTTTGCTAAACGAATTGGTATGTCAACATCCATAGTAGGACAGATAGAACGTGGAACTCGAGTACCGACACAAGAACAACTAAAGATAATGGCTTCCGAGCTACATATAGAGGTAGAAGAGTTACTAGGTGAAACAAATCAGACAGATAAGGAGGAAAAATATTGACTAAAATGAGTGAAAAACCATTCCAAATTGGAAACCACGTCATGGATAACCGTGTTGTATTAGCCCCAATGGCAGGAATATGTAACTCGGCATTCCGTTTGACAGTTAAAGAATTTGGAGCGGGACTCGTTTATGCAGAAATGATTAGCGATAAAGGCATTGTGCAAAAAAACGAAAGAACGATGAATATGTTATATATTGATGAACGAGAAAATCCATTGTCACTTCAAATTTTTGGAGGCGACAAAGAAACATTGGTTGAAGCAGCTAAGTATGTTGACCAAAATACCAATGCAGATATTATCGATATCAATATGGGATGCCCAGTTTCTAAAATCATTAAATGTGAAGCGGGAGCCAAACTATTATTGGATCCAGAAAAAATCTATGAAATGGTAGCTGCTGTTGTTGATAACGTGAAGAAACCAGTCAGCGTTAAAATGCGTACAGGGTGGGATTTAGACCATTTATATGCAGTTCAAAATGCACAAGCAGTTGAACGTGCTGGAGGATCAGCTGTAGCTGTTCACGGACGTACACGAGTACAAATGTATGAAGGTCATGCGGATTGGGACATCATACGCCAAGTGAAGGAGAACGTAAACATTCCGGTTATTGGTAACGGTGATGTTGAAACTCCTCAAGATGCAAAACGTATGATTGAGCAAACTGGTGTTGATGGTGTTATGATTGGACGTGCTGCTCTAGGAGATCCATGGATGATTTATCGTACGGTAGAATATTTAGAATCCGGTGAATTAAAACCTGAACCTTCTGTACGTGAAAAGATGGATGTTTGTTTATTACACTTCGAACGATTGTTAGCACTGAAAGGTGAAAACATTGCTGTTCGTGAAATGAGAAAACATGCTTCTTGGTACTTAAAAGGGATTCGTGGAAACGGTAAAGCTCGTAATATAATTAATCAAACAGAATCCGCACAAGAATTGCGTGCATTTATCAATAACTTCGCTGACGAGCAAATGGCTCTTGGCCGTGAACTTGAAACAAGTGTAGTATAAAGAACGCGAAAGAGCTGTCACATTATCTGTGATAGCTCTTTTATATAGAAGATATAATTTTCGGAATTATAGAAATTCATACGGAAGTATACGAAAAACACGAATAAGCGTGAAGACTATTGGGAAATTGTGTACAATAAGTTCAATATGTATGGCTAATCGGCTATCAATGAAAAAAGGAGTGAAATAAATATGTCTCATTTAGATGAATTAAACGATCAACTTTTGGTGAGACGCCAAAAGATGACTTCAATAAGTGAAAGTGGACTTGACCCATTTGGTGGTCGATTTGAAAGAACTCACCTTTCTGAAGAAGTACGATCTGAATTTGATGCGATAAGTAAAGAAGATTTAGAAGAACAAGGTCATGAAGTAACCATTGCTGGCCGTATTATGACAAAGCGTGGAAAAGGGAAAGCTGGATTTGCTCACCTTCAAGATTTTAGTGGTCAAATTCAAATTTATGTACGAAAAGATGCAATTGGAGAGGAGGCTTATCATTTATTCGATACAGCTGACTTAGGCGACATCGTGGGAATTAAAGGAACTGTGTTTCGCACTCAAGTAGGAGAGCTTTCAGTGAAAGCCAAAGAATTCACTTTCTTAACAAAAGCACTTCGTCCAATGCCTGAAAAGTTCCACGGATTAAAAGATGTTGAACAACGCTACCGTCAACGTTATTTAGATTTAATGACAAGTGATGAAAGTAAACAAACATTCATTACTCGTAGCCGTATTATTCAATCCATACGTCGCTATTTAGATGGCGAAGGCTTTTTAGAAGTAGAAACACCTTTAATGCACTCGATTGCTGGTGGAGCTTCTGCTCGTCCATTCATTACGCATCATAATGCGCTAGATATGACTTTGTATATGCGTATTGCCATCGAACTTCATTTGAAACGTCTAATCGTTGGTGGATTAGAGAAAGTATATGAGATTGGTCGTGTATTCCGTAATGAAGGAATATCCACACGTCACAATCCTGAATTCACGATGCTTGAACTATATGAAGCGTATGCAGATTACCGAGACATTATGGCGTTGACTGAAAATGTCATCTCTCATGTAGCACAAGATGTTCTTGGGACAACGAAGGTTATGTATGGAGAAGATGAAATTGATTTATCTCCAGGTTGGAAACGACTCCACATGGCTGATGCTGTAAAAGAAGCTACAGGAGTAGACTTTTGGGCACAAGTAACAAAAGAACAAGCTCATGCCCTTGCAAAAGAGCATGGTGTTGATGTGAAACCTACTATGGAAGTTGGACATATCTTAAATGAATTCTTCGAGCAAAAAGTAGAAGAAACATTAGTTCAACCTACATTTGTTTATGGTCATCCAGTAGAGATATCTCCGTTAGCGAAGAAAAATCCTGAAGATGGTCGTTTTACAGATCGCTTTGAATTATTTATCGTTCGACGTGAACACGCAAATGCATTCACTGAATTAAATGATCCGATTGATCAACGTCAACGTTTCGAAGCTCAACTTGTTGAGAAAGAAGAAGGAAACGATGAAGCACATGAAATGGATGATGATTTCATCGAAGCTCTTGAATACGGTATGCCACCAACAGGTGGATTAGGAATCGGTATTGACCGTTTGATTATGTTATTAACGAACTCTCCATCAATTAGAGATGTCTTATTATTCCCTCAAATGCGTCACCGTGACTAACTTTTATAGAAAAGCTAGGAGAAATCCTAGCTTTTTATTTTTTTTGCAAAAAAGGGGTTGCCTATGCTTTTATATGGTGGTATATTAATCAAGTTGCTATTTTGAGTGCAACGTTGAAATAAAAAATGTTAAATAGTTGTTGACATTGAATTTCAAATTTGTTATTATATTAAAGTTGCTGTCGCGAGAGTGACCAACAAATGAACCTTGAAAACTGAACAGCAAAACGTCAACGAAATATGCGGAAAGCACTTCGGTGCTCAAAGCAAAAAACGTTTTCTTACGCCGACACCTGTCGGTATCGAAAACAAACTTGAACTTAAACGTTCATTATAAACGTCAAAA
>JBEVEQ010000065.1:0-7791 GCA_040512715.1 Paenisporosarcina sp.
AAAGAAAATGGACAAGACTGTTGTTAAAAGTGCAAAGCTTGTTGCCATTGGTGATATTCTTCTGCATCAACCTGTATACAAAGATGCCGCAACTTCTCAAGGTACTTATGATTTTTCTCCTATGTTTACACAGGTGAAGCCATTTATAGAGAGCGCTGATATTGCTGTTGCCAATCAAGAGACAATGATTGGGGGTAAAGAGTTAGGACTCTCCAGTTACCCACTCTTTAATAGTCCTTTTGAAATTGGGGATGCTTTGAAAAATGCCGGAATAGACTTGGTAACTCTTGCGAATAACCACACATTAGATAAAGGCGAACAGGCAATTCAAACTGCACTAGATTACTGGGACCAAATCCAGATGCCGTATACGGGAGCTTTTCAGTCATTTGAAGATCAAGAGGAGATTCGAACGTTGACGAAAAATGATATTACTTTTTCGTTTTTAGCCTATAGCTACGGAACGAATGGAATGCCTGTACCGAAAGATAAACCGTATTTAATTAACCTTATTGACCTACCTATTATTCAACAAGATGTAAAAGAGGCAAAGGAGCTATCTGATGTTGTGGTGGTTTCCATGCATTGGGGCAATGAATATGAAAGTTTGCCAAGTCCTTCTCAACTATTACTTGCTCAAGAGTTATCAAAAATGGGAGTGGATATCATTATTGGTCACCATCCACATGTGTTGCAACCGATGGACTGGATTGTGAGACCCGACGGCTCGAAAACATTTGTTATGTATAGTTTAGGGAATTTCTTGTCAGGACAAGTAGGAGTGAATAGACGAATTGGGGGGATTGGGGGAATTGAAGTTACAAAAACAGTGCATCAAGGAAAATCGACCATCACATTAAAGCAGCCACATTTCATTTCTACTTATACGCAGCATTCAGATTTTCGAGATTTTGAAATTATTCCAATGGATGTGCTAACAGATGCACAATTAATCAATCACGAACTGCATACGCTGTCCACTCGGAATCATATGGCGACATTTATCGATGATCTTTTATTTGTTGAAAAACCGATTTTTTATTTAAATGAACGGAAGGTTTCTATAAAGGATGTTGGGTTAGAGTGAATATGAAATGGAAAAACGCCTTGATTAGTATGGAGATACAAGATTCCCGCTTCGGATGAAAAAGGTTTGTAGGAAACATCTAGCACGTGGTTTAATTCAAATACAGTTGTGGCTGTAAGTACTTCGGTTCTGGTAACCACTAACTCATGCTGGGTCGAAATTTTTTGGAGTTGATAATAGGTATCGATTTTTCGTTCAACCAGTGTATATTGTATTTTCGCGTAATGGTCATTGTTCTTTATCAACTTGCATCCCTCCTTTACCTATTCAAAGTACAAGAAAATCGGTAACCTTATTAAAAAAACCTTTTAAACCCGATTTACAGGGATTAAAAGGGTCTCTTCTTATGCTATTTTTTCTTTACAAAAAGCTAAAATTTCTGCTTCTTCATCATCTTCTAAAGCGAAATCCATTGTCGTTTTCGTACCTTTTTCTGTAAAATAATATTGAACAATCCGTAAACCATTATCATCTTTAGCTACAATTACGCGAAGGTCAACTCCGCCTTCTGTAAATAACTCATCTTCCTCATCAATTTCAAGGTCTAATAAGAATTCATATCGGTCACCCTCAATAATGCCTGTTGGATCATTAATTTTATCAAATAAATGATTTGTAATTTTCATAAGTTTGCTCCTCCGTCTATACGATATTTTCATCATACCATGAGAATGCAGATGAATGCTCAATTCTTTACTGAATGGTGCAATGTATTACTCTTCCCAAACATTGAATACCATACCAAAAGGATCCTTGACATAACAGTCTTTCCCTTTTCCATGCCATCTTACAATTTCACAGCCATTTTCCATAAAGTATTTCTTTGCTTCATCCAAATCACTGACGACCACTTCCATAATTGGACCGAGATTTTCATTTGCAGGTATTAAATAAATGGAATTGTTCTCTGTACGAAATTCCACTTCTTCCACTTCTCTCTGATCAGGCTCATTCATACCAAAAACGTTTGAGTAAAATTCTTTTGCCTTTTCTACATCGTTTACTTGAAAACCAATATTTTTAGACATTCTAAATTTCACCGTTATACCTCCTTCGTGAGAGAAGTTTTTTATCCAATTAATTCTTTAATTACTAGATTAGTTAAGTTTGGCACGATATCGAGTGTGAAGCTGCGTTCCATTCGTTCATATTGTTTGTGCGCATCGTGGCCATATGGACCAATATTAATTACTGGAACATTGATGTCACGAATGGCTTGGTAATTGACGTAATGCTTCGTACCCCATCCTGGATTATTTGCCGAAACGGCAGATATTCCAACTTCGTCATCGCTTAATGCCACAAAGCTCATATCCGAAATATAAGGAAAAAAATTCTTTGTCACAATCGGGTGTTGATAATGTGGTTGCACGTTTTCAACAGCAATTTCTAAAGCGTCTAGCAAGTTTTTTTCATATTCCGTCTTGCCTGATAACTCTATTCTTGGCGAATAAAGGGATGAATAAAACAGTATAATGGCTGGATTTTTATCCGGCATCCATTTCCACGCTTCCTCAACGACTCGGGCAGCAAACATGCGAGTATCTAAATCCGGTTGCTGTAAAAGTTGTTTCTTAAATTCATCCATATGTTGAATATAAGTATCCCCATGTTCATCTACCAAGTGCTCATCCATTTCTTCATACGTCAATACTCTAGGTTCCCAAATAACTTCATTCATTGGCTCTCCACTGGCTTCCGTGAACGCTTGATAGTGCATTTTGAATTCGTGTAATGCATTTGCAAATGCCGTTGCTGCCTCTACTCTCAACAATTCGAGCACTTCTTTAGGTGACCATGAGTGAATGAAGAAATTGAAATATACATACGCCGATAATGCTGTTTGCACCGTGTAAGTAGGTTTTAAATCCATTTGTTTCAACGAAACAGGTGGCACTGTCATTTCACCAAGTGCTTCATTGCAAAGAGCAGGATTATAACTAATTTGACGTGTCAAATGTGCTGCAATGAAGTTAGGATCGATCCCCTCAAAACAAGAACCAACATGCGTTTCGGATCCGGTAATAAAGAATGAGGGTAATAACTTCCCGACAGTCCCCTTGTAGATGTATCGATTTGTATCTCCATTATAACGTGGAGATACAAAGTCAGCATTAATCGCTGCAACATATTCAAAACCATGTATATCTCGAAGTTTTTTAAGTTCGGTTAAGGACGAGATTATTCCGCGCGATCCATCCTCTTCGTCACATTCAAATACAACAAGCAGATTTCCTTCTAGTTCCTCAGGATGTTCAGTATAATATTTGAGTAAATACAAATGACTCGAAACTCCAGATTTCATATCGAGTACACCACGTCCAAATTCGTACTCTCCTGATTCGAGATCTTTACGAACAGCAGTTGGCAAGTCTTCATTGTGAAGTGCTTGTGCCAAAGCATCAGGATCTAATGCATACTCCTTTAATTGAAAATCATCAATACCAACTGTATCTACATGACCCATCAAAATGACGGTTTTATTCGAAGAACCTTTTGTTCCCTTTACAAAGGCAATTACATTGTAGCGTTCTTGGTCATCATCTTCAGTGGGCTGATAAATAATGTGATCTGTATGCTCTTGAAAATACAGATATGAAGAAATAAGGGTATGAATTGCTTGTGAGACAACCTTTTCCCCTCCTTCATTCACAATACTTTCAATCCTCACAAGCTGCTTTGTTAAAGCTAACACTTCTTCTCGACAATCAAACATCTATCGACACCCCTTTATGAATCATTATTCGTTACCCGTAATATATCATATTGAGTCGACACGAGGAACACGGTTTGATTACAATGAAAGAAGTGAGGGGTGATCGGATTGCAACCATTTACAGCAGAAGTTGTTCGCATTTTAAAAGAGATACCGACTGGAAGAGTCGTCACCTATGGACAAGTTGCCAGATTAGCAGGAAGTCCTCGAGCAGCTCGACAAGTTGTTCGAATCTTACATACATTAAGTGAGAAACATCAATTGCCATGGCATCGCGTCGTCAATGCCAAAGGTGAAATTGTAGTTCCCGACGATGAATCACGTGAATTGCAACGCATGTTATTAGAGAGTGAAAATGTTGTATTTTTGAGAGATGGACGGGTAGATTTGAGTGTCTTTGAATAGCGATTTTAAGAAGGAGCTTGTCGCTTGCTTGAGGAATTTGTCGGTTTTATCGATGAGTTCGTTCTCTCTAATAGAAAGTTTGTCGTTTTACGCAGTTGTTTCCAAACAAGAAAGGCTGCCTCAGCAGCCAAATTGCTTTAATCTTTTTCTATTTATTTTTCTTCGATTTTATCTTCTAGTCTCCAGCCATTCTGTAGTTCATGAATAGACAATCCTAAAGTGTATTCAAAATGGGGATAGTCCTTAAAGCCACGCCAGTCGCCACCCCAAGTAAACCCCAGATCTTTTCCTAATCGGGCTACTTCAAACCAGTCTGCTTCTCCATTTCCATTGGTGTCTCTTTGTAAATCATATGAAACGGATCCATCCTTATTGAGTAAAGCAAAATCAATGGCTAGTCCATAATTATGATAGCTTTCGCCACCCTTTGCATAGGTAACAATGGAACCGTCACTTGTTCGGCCCTGACCGTATATTTCATTTTGTGATTCAACAGAACGAAACCCGTCTGTAATTAAGATAGGTATTCCTAATTTATCCGCATTTTCGACTAGTTTCCCACTTTTTTCTTCCACTATTTTATGCAAACTGCTAGGTAACGGTCTTGCCTCTCGAATTCGTTTATATTCGATTTCTCTATCAATCCATACGAAAAGGAGTCCGCCTAATACTAGTAAAAATACAATGTTTACTATAGAAATAAATCTTTTCACAATCGCGTCTCCTTTTCATAAAATATTAATGTTGATTACCAAAATATTCTCAAAAATATAATATTCCTGTCGATATATAGGTACGTAGGGACTATTTTATTTAACGTAAAAGGAAGAGGGACACATTCATGGTGACTATGTTTAGAAGCAAAAAAACTACAACTAAATCAATTGTGTTAGATACACAATCTTGGCAAGAGCAAGTTATTCTTGACCTATCTCATAATAAGGAACTAGAGAAGCAGATTCAAATGATTGACTTGACCAAGAACGATTTGGCAATCATCCGACAACTTCAACCATATGTTCAACCCCAATTAGAAGATTTAGTAACTCAATTTTACAAAGCGCTTGAATTTGGTTCAGGCTTAAATGAAATCATTCAAAAAAATAGTTCGGTCGATCGTTTAAAAGTTACATTACAACGTCACTTAGATGAAATGTTTGAAGGTCAAATTAATGAAGCATACATAAAACAACGTCATACCATAGCACATGTACATGTTCGAATTGGTCTTGGAACGAAGTGGTATATGGGTTCATTCCAAAGCTTAGTTTCAGGTTTAACAGATATTATTTTCTCATTAAATATGTCTTCAGCTGACAATGTTCTAGCTATTAAAGCCATCACAAAAGTTCTTAGTTTCGAGCAACAATTAGTGATTGAAGCATACGATGCACAGCATGAGCGCATTCGCCAAGATGCTGCGGAAAGCAAAGAGAATTTAATTTCAACAGTTCGTACAACTGCAGAAGAGCTAGGGGCAATCAGTGAAGAAACGAATGCGTCGATTCAACAATTATCTGCTGAATCCGATGAGATTGCGAACTTTACAAAACAAGGATTATTCTTCGTTAATTCCACTGAAGAAAAATCACAATCCGGTAAATTATTATTAGATCAGCAAAGCAATCAAATGAAATCCATATTAGACAGTGTCACAACACTCGAAGAAACAATGACTAAATTAAGAATTTCTTCTCAAAAAATTAGTGAAATTGTTGGTCTCGTTACATCTATTGCAGACCAAACGAACTTACTTGCACTTAATGCATCAATTGAAGCTGCACGTGCTGGTGAACACGGTCGCGGATTCGCCGTTGTTGCTGATGAAGTACGTAAATTAGCAGAAGAAACAAAATCCGCGGTTCAAAGTGTTTCTACTTTAATACAACAAACTGAATTAAGCATTACGAACATGGAATCTTCAGTCCAGCATGTAGACACTCAAATTAATGAATCAGTTGATACCCAACAACAATTGTCATTATCATTTAATACAATTGTAGACGCAATGTCTGGCATAAAAGATCAAAGTGAACGCACAACTGAACAAATCGTTACTATGGCTTCTGTATTAGACGAACTGACCAATGCAACTACACAGGTCGCAAGTTCCTCTGACCGACTTATTTCTACCATTCACGATATTTAATAAACTTAAAGACATCGTACCTTTTACGGGGACGATGTCTTTTTTCATTGATTGATATTAGAAAGTACCTAAGCATGGCATATGAAAGAAAAGTTCCTGCATATGATACACAGTATTTGTATTCGAATATTTTTTAAAATTAGAGGCTTATGATTCATGGTGTCGAATTAGTAGATAAGAAATCGTTTAAGGTTTAACCCCCTTATACAAACGGCTACAAGAAAATGAATGATAAGGAGACATATTTATGAAAGCGATAGTCTACACAAATTACGGATCACCAAATGTGCTTCAGCTCAAAGAGATAGACAAACCTATTCCTAAGGACAATGAAGTGCTATTAAAAGTACACACAGCTTCTGTAAACCCTTTAGACTGGCACTTTATGAGAGGTACTCCCTTTCTGATGCGCTTACAAGCTGGGCTAAAAAAACCAAAGAACACTCGTTTAGGTGTTGATGTTGCTGGCAAGGTTGAAGCAATAGGTAAGGACGTGAAGGAATTTCAACTTGGTGATGAAGTTTTCGGTGGATGTGAAGGAGCTTTCGCCGAGTATGTATGTGCTTCTGAAAAGGCGTTTGTGATTAAACCAGCCAAAGTAACGTTTGAGCAAGCAGCGGCTGTACCAATAGCTGCGTTCACCGCTCTGCAGGGTCTTCGCGATCAAGGAAAGATTCAGCCAGGTCAGAAGGTCCTAATTAATGGCGCAGCTGGGGGTGTCGGAACGTTTGCTGTGCAGATTGCCAAATCGTTCGGAGCAATAGTTACCGGGGTTTGTAGTACGAGGAATTTAGAAATGGTTCGCTCAATCGGCGCTGACCATGTCATCGATTACACGAAGGAAGATTTCACACAGAACAAGGAAAAATATGACATCATTTTCGATACTGTAGGAAATCGTTCGCTGTCAGATTGTAGACGTGTATTGGACTCAAACGGGATTCTCGTACTTGTCGGTGGACCATTGGGTCGTACGCTCCGCGGGCAATTGTTGTCCCGTTTCGCAAGTCAGAAAATGGTGATGTTTTTTGCAGTGAGAAAAAAAACTGACCTCATCATTATACAAGAGCTACTTAGTGCCGGTAAAATAACACCGGTCATAGACAGGAGTTACACGCTAAGTGAAGTCCCTGAAGCTATCCGATATTTAGAAGAAGGACACGCTCGTGGAAAAGTAGTCATAAATGTTGAAGAGGAATAAAAATAAAAAATGACATCGAACCCTTTATCGGGTTCGATGTTTTTTTATAAATACTCGTATTTCACAAAGTCATTAAAGAATCCGTTCAAATGCATTTATTCGCAAGTACTGACATATGTAATAAAAATGTCTTAAAATACACTGAACTTCATTCAAAATCATTCATAGAAATTAAAGGCTTCTCATTCATGTTGTCGAATTGTCCATTAGTAATGATTAGATTTAGGTCAAAA
>JBEVEQ010000078.1:0-5462 GCA_040512715.1 Paenisporosarcina sp.
AACTCTATCTCAATAAACTTAATTCTTTTTAACCTATGAGGAAAGGGTTATACTAAAACTAGAAATGGCAACTCGCTAGGAGGCAACTATATATGGAAAGAATTATCCCAATAAAAGGTGAAGTAAACTTTAACATAACATTAGATCCAGGTGTTTGGATTTTTGATGATCGTCGTATCGATTTAACTACATTTTTCACTGCAGAACATATTGAAAAAGATGAATTAGCTGAATACACGAAAAATATGTCAGCTCATTGGTCAAGAGAGATAATGGAAGGTTCAACGAATCCACCAACTATTCAAACTGAAAAAAAATATGAAAAAACAAAAATGCTTACAGGAACCTTCGGTATTTACCTTAACCATTTTTTAAAAAATGCCGAAGTGAAAGAGCATGCAACAACGGTTGTTATTGAAACAATCACCGGTGAAGAACATCCATTTTCTTTAGAAGAAGCACAAACGCTCATTTTCAAGTTTAGTCAAGATGGTAAGCCATTACACGAGGAAGGTCCAGTATTTATCTTGAAATCAGACGGATCGAACCTTAAAAATCCGATTAAGCATGTAAATGCTGTTCGAGTTGAATAGGAGGTGCACGTATGCGTGTAAAATGTGTTATTTGTGAAAACATTAATGATTTACCTGATGATGCGCCACAAGCAAAGAAGCTGCGGAATCGACCAATTCACACGTATATGTGTGACCCATGTCACGATCGAATTGCTGAAAGAACTAATGCTAGAATTGCTACCGGACATTTCCAGTTTTATAAAAGTTCGCGTCGTATAGAAGAAGATTTTTAATGTGGATCGTCAAACGATTCTTCTAGCTATTTATATCGGATTAACAAGCGGTATTCTACTTGGACTTTTTTTAAAATTAATCGAAAAAATTACAGGTATATTAGTGTATACTCTCTTGCTGAATATCGACTTCATCCCTGGAATCGAGTCAATTAAATGGGCGGAATCTTTAGAGTTTTTCTTTCATGTTTTAGTTTCTATTTTGATTAGTTTTGTATTTGTGTACTTGGTTATAAAACTTCAAATAGGCCAAAACTTCAAAAAACTATTGGGTCTTAGCTTCTTGCTTTGTATTCCAACGTTTGCTTTGTTTTTCATTTTAAGTCTTTTAGCCATTAAGGAAGTACCAGCTTGGAATGATTGGGATGCATTTGGTTATTGGACCCTTACACATCTATTTTATGTATGGCTGGTAGCAACGCTTTATATTAAATTATCTCCAAGTCATATTGATCAGTGACACTAACAATGATTATGTTTACTTTATTTTTTATAAGGCTTTGTTAACTGTTGCCGTTGATATTCCGCAAAACAGCTACGCTGTCCTAAGGCGAGCGCCAAGACTCCTCATCGCTTTGCTTCTGCGGGGTCTCGACTGTCTCGCTATCCCTCAGGAGTCTTCGCTGTTTTACTACATATCACTTTTTAGTAAAGCTATGTTATATATTAACTGTTCATTTTGGTGATTGTAGTGTAAGGCGGCGACTCCAGCGGGAAAAGCTGTCCACATGAGACCCCGCAGTGAGCGAAAAGGAACGAACACCACCTAAGGTGGCTCATGGACCGCCCGCGGAAAGCGTCCGCCTGAAATGAAAATCAACTGTATAGTATAACAGAGCCTTTCAATAAACAAAAAAGAGTAGTACTAGCTAAGCGCTAGCACTACTCTTTTTCTCATTATGCAATCGAATTTTATATAAAATCAAAATCATCGCAGCAATAATTAAACCTTCTACAACTGGTAAAAAGAAAGCTAAAAACGTAAGCATTAAACATCCTATTAGCAGAAAAAGATATATCACAATGTTTTGTGACATTTTTAGCTTTTTCGCAAATCCAAGTTTATAAACTAACGCAGATAATAGGAAGATGACAAGATATAGTACATATCCTGCCATATTAAAGCTTGGAAGCGACTCATAAATCACTCGCGCAATTGGATACATACTGTCATAAACAAATTGCTCTTCTCCCAAGTTTCCTCACCCTCTCATTCTCAATAATTAACTATTTTCAGCAGTTTTTGCTTTTTTAGTCACGCGCTCACGTTCAGATTTATCAAGAACTTTCTTACGTAAACGAATTGATTGAGGTGTGATTTCACAGTACTCATCATCATTTAGGTATTCGAGAGATTCTTCTAAAGTCATAATACGTGGCTTTTTACGTGTTGTTGTTGCTTCTTTATTCGCAGAACGAATATTATTAGCAGCTTTCATTTTCGTAACATTAACCGTTAGGTCATTGTCACGTGTATGTTCACCAATAATCATACCTTCGTAAATGTCAGTACCAGGCTCAACGAAAATCGTTCCACGATCTTCAATACCTAAAATACCATATTCAGAGGCTTGACCCGTAGCCATAGCAACAAGAACACCTTTACTACGTCCACCAACACGACCTTTTTGCATAGGTTGGTAGCTATCGAATGTGTGGTTAATGATTCCGTATCCACGCGTTAATGTCATGAAATCAGTTGTATAGCCAATTAATCCACGAGCAGGAACCATAAATACTAAACGAACTTGACCAGTTCCGTTATTAATCATGTCGAGCATTTCACCTTTACGCTCACCCATTGATTCAATAATAGATCCAACATGTTCTTCAGGAACATCAATTTGTACACGTTCAACAGGCTCACAACGAACGCCATCGATTTCACGAACGATAACCTCTGGTTTAGAAACTTGAAGTTCAAAACCTTCACGACGCATGTTTTCAATCAAAATTGATAAATGTAATTCTCCACGTCCAGAAACAATCCATGCATCTGGTGATTCAGTAGGATCTACACGGAGTGATACGTCTGTTTCAAGTTGAGATTGTAAACGCTCATCGATTTTACGAGAAGTAACCCATTTCCCTTCACGACCAGCAAAAGGACTGTTGTTCACAAGGAACGTCATTTGAAGAGTTGGCTCATCTATACGTAAAATTGGTAAAGCATCAGGATGTTCTGTTGGACAAACTGTCTCACCAACGTTAATGTCTTCCATCCCAGAAACGGCGATTAAATCACCTGCTGAAGCTTTTGTAATTTCAACACGTTTTAATCCCATGAAACCAAACATTTTAGTTACACGGAAGTTTTTCACTTTACCGTCTAATTTCATAAGTGAAACTTGTTGTCCAACTTCCATAGTTCCACGGAATACACGACCGATTCCGATACGACCAACATAATCGTTGTAATCTAAAAGAGATACTTGGAATTGAAGTGGCTCTTCTTTATTATCAACTGGTGCTGGAATGTGCTCAATAATTGCATCATAAAGAACTTGCATGTTTTCATCTTGTTCTGAAGCGTCAGAAGAAAGACTTGCCGTACCGTTCATACCTGATGCGAAGATTACTGGGAATTCTAGTTGATCATCGTTTGCTTCTAGCTCGATGAATAATTCTAAAACTTCATCAACCACTTCTTCTGGGCGTGCGAAGTCACGGTCAATTTTATTCACTACAACGATTGGTTGTAAGTTTTGTTCCAATGCTTTTTTCAAAACAAAGCGAGTTTGTGGCATACAACCTTCATAGGCATCAACTACAAGAAGAACACCATCTACCATTTTCATAATACGTTCAACTTCTCCACCAAAGTCAGCGTGACCAGGTGTATCTAGAATGTTAATTTTAACATCTTTATATTGAATCGCAGTGTTCTTAGCAAGGATTGTAATACCACGCTCACGCTCGATATCACCTGAGTCCATTGCACGTTCGTCCACATGTTCATTTGAACGGAAAGTACCTGATTGTTTCAATAATTGGTCAACTAAAGTTGTTTTACCATGGTCAACGTGGGCAATAATTGCAATATTTCTTAAGTCATTACGTAAATTAGTCATTGTTTCACTCCATATTCTTTTTTCGAGTCCATAACTGTGTTATTATAGCACATGTTGTTAACTTTTGTCTGATTTAGTAAGATAAAATTTATTATGGGGTTTTGGAGGTACTACTCGTGAAAAATATTAAATGGGTGTTTGTTTTATATTCTCTTGCGGCATTATTGTCGATGTTTGCTATAGGAATTTCAGTTGGATTACGCAGTGTACCGGGCATTCTTGTTAGTATATTCATATTAATTATGGTTATGGGATTGGGTTTTAAAACGAAGAAAAAAATGCGAGAACAAGGCTTATTGTAAACAAAAAACAAGGAATCGGATTTCCCGAATTCCTTGTTTTTTTATTTTAATTTAATGTATTTGTTAAGAATTTGCTCATGAAGTCCATCTCTTGCCACGAAGAAAGTATCTGTACCTAGCATTTTTAATGATTCACCTTTTAAATTGGTTGCCACTGCCCCAACCTCTGAGGCAATAACCATTCCTCCTGCTACATCCCAAGGAGACAAACGCATAGACATATAAGCATCAATTCTTCCAGTAGCAACATAAGCCAATTCTAGCGCTGCTGATCCATAAGATCTGATTCCTCTTACATCATTTACCAATTGAATTAATCCTTTATTTTCTATGTGACGATTTGGCACCACCCAACCTGCATTCATTCCTATGATGGCTTCTTGAATGCTTGTCTTTTCTAACATAGGTATGCGTTCATCGTTTAAAAAAGCCCCATGCCCTTTATGAGCACTATACAATTCATCTAAAACTACATCATATATATAGCCGAGGATGCCATCACCATCTTTATAAATGCCAAGTGAAATAGCAAAGTTACGTTTTTGATGGATAAAGTTCATTGTTCCATCTATAGGATCGAGCATCCAAACCACACCCTCTAAATGTTCGAGTTGGTTTCCGAATCCCTCTTCCCCTAAAATCAAATGATCTGGATATATAGCATTAATTTGGCTAATAAAAAACTGTTCGATTTCTTTATCTATATTAGTGACTAAGTCATTTGCATCAGCTTTAGACTCAATTGAAAGTTCGCTAGTAAAAGACGTACGAATTCGATTACCTGCTTCTTTTAACATGTTTTTAGCATCACGATCTAATTTAATAATGTCCACGAAGTCTACCGCCTTTCTATCTGTATTTTTATTATAAACAAAAAAAGCACCTGTTGTCAGATATCGACGTTCAGGCGCGATTAGGTATAAGGGGCTGTATTCTTTTTACAGTAAAGCATGTAGTGCCTCCAACTCGTGATGAATCTCCGCAAGACGATTCTTGCTTTTTAACATTTCCGCTTGGTTTTTCATTTGAATTGCATCGAACAAAGAGGCAAGTTCATAGTCAAGTTCTAACTGTAACCCATTAATTAACTTTTTCTCTACATCTTCTTTGCGAACGATATGGACAACTTGTTTCATGGTCATACACCCCTTTTCTTTTATATCTGAATATTCAGAATGTTTTTATACTTTATGTGTTTTATTTTTTTTTTTAAAAAACAAAAAACCGAAATAAAAAAATTTTTTCCAATTTTTTATTAAAAAAAAAAAAGTAAATTCAAAA